>CAIKYN010000058.1 GCA_903831635.1 uncultured Spartobacteria bacterium | reverse complement strand
TCGCTGGCTGCGGCCTATCCCTCCTCGGGAGTTTCTTTTGACCCTGCTTGGGTAAGCGGCGTGGCTGATGACCTGATCTCAGCCAAGGGCAAGGGAGTAGTCATTGCGGGAGCAGGACAATCTGCCGCAGTTCAGGCTCTGGCCCTTGCTATTAACAACACGCTCGGCAACCTTGCATCAACCATCAATGCGGTCCAGACCACGGCCAAGCCTACGGCCACATTGGTCGACCTTTCCAAGGCTATGGGTGCTGGCTCGGTCAAGACTCTCTTGATCCTTGAGGGCAATCCGGTTCTCACGGCTCCCTCAGAGCTTAATTTCGCGAACCTTCTGGCCGGAGTTCCTGAGACGCTTCATCTTTCGCAGTTCGCTGATGAGACCAGCAAGGTGACCCACTGGCAGGTACCTGCCGCTCATTATCTGGAGCGCTGGGGTGATGCCCGCTCGATTGACGGAACGGTCTCTCCTGTCCAACCGATGATTCTCCCGCTCTGGAATGGAGTTTCTTCGCTTGAGATCCTTGCCGCCCTTGCGGGTGAAAAAGTCGACGGCACTTCTGTGGTTCGCTCCACCTTCACGGTAGTAAGCAAAGATTCTACCGATGCCGCTTGGAATGAGTTTCTCCGAAACGGATTTGCGGACGGAACGGCATGGCCCATCATCAAGCCTTCGCTCAATGCATCAGCCGCTGTAGCAGCAATTCAGTCTGCGTCGAAGGCGGACCCCAAAGATTTCGAAGTCGTCTTCCTTCGCAGCTCCAGCGTCGATGATGGACGCTATGCCAACAATTCCTGGCTTCAGGAGACTCCTGACTATGTAACCAAGCTGGTCTGGGATAATGCCGCGCTGGTCAGTCCTGCCGACGCCCGCATGCTCGGCATCAAGGATGGTGATTGGCTGAAGATCACCGCCGGTGACCGCTCGATCGAGGCCGCTGCAATCGTGGCGCCGGGCCATGTCGACAAGTCAGTCAGTATTGCGCTGGGTTACGGTCGCAAGGGTGTTTCCCATGTGATGGATAAGGTAGGTTTTGACGCCTATCCACTCCGCGACGCCTCAAATCTTTGTTTCCGCTCGGGTGTCAAGGTGCAGTCACTTCCCAAGGAGTCCTACGTCTTTGCCCGGACTCAGGAGCATCAGAACATGGAGGGTCGCAACATTGTCCGTGAGGGAACGCTTGCTACCTTCCAGAAGCAGCCTGAATTCGCCTCGGAAATGGATGGCGAACTGCCGAAGCCGATCTCCATCTACCCGAATCCTCCTCTCACTTCCGATCTTCAGTGGGGGCTTTCGATCGACCTTAACTCCTGCATCGGTTGCAATGCCTGCATTGTTGCCTGCCAAGCTGAGAACAACATCCCAGTCGTCGGCAAGGATCAGGTCCGCCGCGGTCGTGACATGGCTTGGATCCGCATTGATCGCTGGTTCGCTAGTGCGGATCATAAGGAGGAGAGCCTCGAGATGATCCCGATGGCGGTCATGTGCCAGCAGTGTGAGAGCGCTCCCTGTGAGGCCGTCTGCCCCGCGAACGCCACCGTTCATAGTGAGGAGGGGCTCAACCTCATGGCGTACAACCGCTGCATTGGTACCCGCTACTGCGCGAACAACTGCCCCTGGAAGGTTCGTCGCTTCAACTGGTTCGATTACAACGAGCGTCCTCTCGATGAGCTCTACTACGGCCCGCTTGCTCCGAAAGGCATGGCGGATAGCCTGAAGATGTCGAAGAATCCGAACGTGACCGTCCGCATGCGCGGCGTCATGGAGAAGTGCACCTTCTGCATCCAGCGTATCGAGGAGGCGAAGATCGCCCGCTCGGTCAAGGCCGGCGCCAGCGATGTGACCAAGACGCCGCTTCCGGTCTTCAAGAGCGCCTGCCAGCAGGCCTGTCCCTCCGAGTCGATCGTCTTCGGCAACATCAACGATCCGAAGAGCGCCGTCTCACAGGCCAAGGCGGACCCACGCACCTACTCATCGCTTGCCTATCTCAACACGCGCCCACGCGTCACCTACATGGCGAGGATCCGCAATCCTAATCCCGCGATGCCAGGTGCCGACCTCGTCGGTGCCGCCAATCGTGGCGCCGAACAGGTAGAACATTCCTAAGAGCGAAGTATGTCCACCTCTTCGAATATCACGACCACCCAGGAGACGTCCGAGTTGAACTCGCCCGACCTTCATCTCTTGGAGCGTCCTCCTCAGGTTCTCAACAAACGAAACCCGCTCTGGGTGACCGACGCGGTCTGTTCGATCGTCGAGGGAAAGACTCCGCTTTGGTGGTATGCGGCAATCGCCTTCACCGGAACCTTCGCTGCGATCGGTGGAGCCTGCATCCTCTACATGATCTGCACCGGCGTCGGTGTCTGGGGCTCCAATAGCCCCTGCTTCTGGGCATGGGATATCACCAACTTCATCTTCTGGGTTTCCATGGCGCATGCCGGCTCCCTGATTTCGGCACTGCTCTTCCTAACCCGCCAGAAATGGAGTCTCTCGATCTCACGCGCAGCCGAGGCGATGACTGTCTTTGCGATCGTCTGCGCTGGTGTCTATCCCGCGATCCATATCGGCCGCGTCTGGTTTGTTTGGTTCCTATTCCCTGTGCCAAATAGTTATGGCATGTGGCCCAACTTCTCGAGTCCGCTCCTTTGGGATGTCTTTGCGGTGACCAGCTACCTGACGGTTTCCTCGCTCTTCTGGTTCGCCGGCATGATTCCTGATCTGGCTGTATTGCGCGATCGGGCGACAACAAAGGTTCGCAAGTTTGCCTATGGGATCGTCTCCTTGGGATGGCTCGGCACGGCACGCCAGTGGCGCCATTACGAGATGATGTATGTCCTGCTTGCGGGACTGACCTCGGTGCTCGTTGTCACGGTGACGACCATTGTGGCGAGCGACTGCGCCACGTCGGTGGTTCCCGGATGGCACGCCACGATCTTCCCCTTCTACTTCATGGTCGGCGCGGTCTACAGCGGTAGTGCAGCGGTTTTGACCCTCCTCCTTCCCCTCCGTTTGATCTATCCGCAGCTGCGCGATCTGATCACTCCTTCCCAGCTGGATAAGGTCTGCAAGCTCCTCCTTCTGATGGGATCCTGCGTAGGCTATGTCTACGTCTTCGAGCTCTTCAATGCCTGGTACAGTGCGAATCCCTTCGAGCGCGGTGCCTTCTGGGAGCGCTTCACCGGTAGCAGCGCCTGGTATGCCATCACCTGCCTCTCGATTAATTTGACAGTGCCTCAACTCTTTTGGTTCAAAGCCGTCCGCCGTTGCCTCCCGCTTGTCTTCGTGCTCGCGATTCTTTGCAACGTCGGCATGTGGTTTGAGCGTTTCATGATCGTCACCTCAACGCTGACTCATGATTTCCTTCCCTCTTCGTGGAAAGATTTTCATCCGACGATCGTCGACATCCTGACTGCTACCGGGACACTGGGCATCTTCTTCACCCTTTTCCTGCTCTTCATCCGCTTCGTGCCGATCATGAGCATGAACGAGCTCAAGGCGACACTGCCCGGTGCACAGCCCCATGGTGACGCCATCAACTCCAATTATTCTGCGGAGGAGGTCCACTAACATGAGCCATCACCTTCCCAAGACCCAAGGGTCCTCAGGTTACCATGGGCATCATCTTCCCGTGGCAGGCTCAAAAGAGGAACCGCTCTATGCTATCGGAGCGCGTTTTGAGACGCCTGAAGCCCTTGTTCAAGCCGTCGATCATCTTCGTGATCAAGGAGTCTCCCTCTACGAGTGCTTCACTCCTTATCCGGTGCATGGCCTTGCAGAGTCGATGAGACTTCCAAAATCGGTTCTAAGTCTTCTGGTGCTTGGCGGCGGAATCTCTGCGGTCTTGATCGCCCTCTCCATGGAATTGATTCCGAGTTGCCTTATCTACCCGCTCGTTGTCGATGGCAAACCGCTCAATCTCTCCGCACTACCGCAATATATTCCGATCATTGTTGCGCTCACCATTATGATCGGGGCAGTTACTGCCGTTGTCGGGATGATCTTACTCGGAGGAATGCCTCGCTGGAACAACCCAATGTTCGCCTGGGACCTCTTCGCAAAGGATGCCTCGCGAGGATTCTTCCTGGCCGTGGAAGCCCGCGATCGGAAATTCTCCGCTTCCGCCCTGACCGAGTTGTTGCATGAACTTGGCGCAGGCGACATCACTGCAATTCACGAGGAGGCCTCCGAGGGGAAATAATCGCCATGGTACGCTACTTCCTTTTCCTTCTTGCTCTGATCACCATCTTGGTGGTCTCCATCGCCGGGCTTCGCGACTATTCCTTCCTGCCGCACAAGACCAAGCGTCCGCCGATCGAGATCTTCCCCGACATGGTTCGTCAGGATAAAGTCAAAGCACAGGCCCCCAGTGATTTTTATGCCGATGGACGTGGTGCCCGCGCCCATGTTGCTGGAACTGTCCCAGTGGGCTACGCCGCACCACAAGCCTGCTCAGAGTCTTCCTCAGGATCGGCTACCATGGGTAGTCGGTACGATGTGGTCGTATTCTCCGGCAAGGAGGACTACGCCAACACGGGCAAGACCGGCACGAACTGGGGCAATGGCCTTCCCTTCAACGCAACCATGGCGACGCTTGAGCGTGGACATGAGCGCTATCAAATCCAGTGCGCCGTCTGCCACGGGGCCACGGGAGCCGGCAATGGTATTGCCTCGAAGTATGGTTTGGTAGGCGTTGCCAACCTTCAGCAGCAGCGCATCCGTGACATGAGTGACGGAGAGATCTACAATACGATCGTCAACGGTAAAAATACGATGATGGGCTATGGCTCCGTCATTCAAGTGCCCGACCGTTGGGCAATTGTCGCCTACATCCGAGCCTTGCAGCGTTCGCAGAATGCGACAATCAACGATGTGCCTGCAGTCGAGCGTGCCGCATTGACCGGAACCAACGCGCCCGCGACGACAATCGCCCCCGCCAATCCATGAGCGTCGAACACACACCACTCCCGTCTTCCGAAACGTTCGACTACAAGCATGTCGGCGGTCGTTTCGTTGGTCTCTGCGTGACGGCCCTTGTCACGCTGCTTATCTCGCTTCTTCTTGGTCTGAAGAATCCTCACCAATTCGCCTTCTCTTGGTTCTTCGCAGGCTTCTTCTTCTTCACGATCCTCATCGGTTCGCTTTTCTGGGTTGTGGTGCACCATGCGGTCGACGCCGCATGGAGTGTTGGAATTCGCCGCCAACTCGAGAATATCTCCTGCCTTCTTCCGCTTCTAACACTACTTCTGTTCCCTCTTCTCTTTGTGGCGTCGGATCTCTGGACCTGGATGAAGCTCTCACCTGCGACCGATCACGAACTGGCCGAAAAGTCAGCCTACCTGAACGTGAACTTCTTTTGGGTTCGTACCGTCTTCTATTTCCTGCTGTTCGGGATCGGGGCATTCCTTCTACGGCGCAATTCTTTGGCACAGGACAAGGATGGAGCTGCGATTCACACGATCCGTAACCGTCGGGTGGCTTACTTCCTGGTGCCGGTCGGTGCTATTTCCCTCACGTTCTGCTCGATCGACTGGATCATGGGGCTGAACTGGAAATGGAACTCCACGATCTGGGGACTCTATATCTTTGCAGGGTCGGTCCTTGGTGCCCTTTGTGTGATCATTCTGCTTTCCAATGCACTTCGCAATGCCGGTTATCTGAAGGGTGTGTTGAATGGCCAGCATAACTTCGCATTCGGCAAGCTACTGCTTGCCTTCACCCTCTTCTGGTCCTGGATTGCTTTTGTGCAGTACATGCTTATCTGGTACGCAAACATCCCTGAAGAGAGCGTCTACTACGTCATCCGCTCCTCCTCGTCGTGGAAGGTACTCGGGATCATCCTCGTGGTTGGCCACTTCCTAGTGCCATTTGTGCTGCTTCTCTTCCGTGGACCCAAGGCAAGTGCAGGATTCCTCGGCTTGGTTGCAGGCTGGATTTTGGCAATGCATCTGCTCGATGTGTACACCATGGTTCTGCCAGTGCTTCATCCCGAGGGATTTCATCCCGCCGTCATGGATGTCGTCGCCTTGCTCGCGATCGGATGCACACTGAGCGCGTTCTTCTTGAAGCAACTTGGTGATTCACCTCTCTGGCCTTCCCGCGATCCGCGCCTGGCGGAGGCCGCCAACTACATCGACTGATGAGCAACGATCACCTCTCCCATTCTGAAACGCCGCGCTCATCGACCGGCATCATGCTCTTGATCGGAGTTCTGATCCTGCTGCTAGCTGCAGTGATCGGAGGTCTCTGGCTGAATCGTTCATCCTCCGCCACTGAAACCGAGGATGCTGATCGTGCCGCAGTCCGGACCAAGAACCTAGCTGAACTTCAGGCCTCAGACTCGAATGCCCTCACAACCTATGGGTGGAATGATCAGGCAAAGGGCATTGTCCACATCCCTGTCACCAAAGCCATGGAGCTGGTTCTTCCGACCCTCCAAGCCTCTGCAAGCAAAGCTCCCAAGGAGGCCCAGCACTAGTCATGAGCGATCACACACTCCCTCATCACCATCCCGAGTCGGGTTATCTGCCTGTAGAAAGCAAGTCGATCGACGCGTCGGTCAGGCTGCCGGTAATCATTCTGTTTGGCAATGCCATCCACTGGCTTGTGGTCGCAGCACTTCTCTCAGTTATTGTTTCCATCAAATTGATCGCGCCGGGGTTCCTTGGAGGCATCAGCTTCCTGAACTACGGTCGTCTCGCCCCGATGGCCCGTGATCTCATGCTCTACGGATGGGCGTCTCAGGCCGCTCTTGGCGCAGGTATTTGGCTAATGGCCCGCCTCTGCGGACGCCCTCTTGGAGGGAAAAATGCCGAGGGATTGGGGGGAATGTTGCTTAGAACGCTGATTATCAGTGCAACGGTGCTTTGGAACCTGGCTGTGCTGCTCGGGACGCTGGCAATCTTTGCGGGATACAGTACTGGTGTCGAATGGCTCGAGTATCCCAACTGGGCCTCCACCATGCTCCTGCTCGCCTTTCTTCTGATCGGAATCTGGGCAGTGCTTCTCTTTGACCGTCGTAGCACCGGACGAGCCGAGGTGGCCCAGTGGTATCTGGTCGCGGCTTTCTGCTGGTTCCCGTGGGTTTATGGTACGGCCAATCTTCTTCTCGTGTGGAAGCCTATCCAAGCATCCGCCCAAGGTCCCATCCAGTCATGGTATTGCGGAAGCCTGCTTGCTCTCTGGCTCTTACCTGTGGCGCTAGCCTCGGCCTACGCGCTTCTTCCCCGACTTTTGGGCTCCCATTTGAATCGCCGTAACCTGGCTACCCTGGGCTTCTGGATGCTCCTTCTGCTTGGTGGATGGAACGGAATGGACCGACTGATCGGCGGACCTGTTCCTGCGTGGATGACCTCCGCAGGTGTTGTCGCGGGAGTTCTTTTCCTTATCCCGATCTTCATGATTTCAATCAACCTCCTCGGAATGCATCGCAAGGAAGCACTTGTTGCCGACAGCATTCCGAGTCGTTTTCTTCTCATGGGCCTGTATGCGTTGATTGTCGTGGGAGTGATCGGAGCAATTGCCTCCCTGCCCGATGTCAGCGGGGCCGTACGTTTCACAGCATTCACAGAGGCAAAAACACAGCTCTGGATTTTAGGAGCGATCTCGCTCCCACTTTTTGGTGCTCTCTACGAGTCTCTTCCCCATCTGCTAGGTCGCGACTGCTGGTCTCCTGTTCTCTCGGGAAGACATTATGTTTTGACATTGGTGGGTCTCGGCATGCTGGTCGTTCTGA
>CAIKYN010000057.1 GCA_903831635.1 uncultured Spartobacteria bacterium | reverse complement strand
TTCACCGGAGCCTCCTCACTCTACGCGGCTCTTGGAGATGGAAATGACGCACTCAAATGCCTCAACCGTGCCTTGGAGCCGCAGGCCAAGGGGCCGACCGTAACTCCCAATACGCTTTACAGTGAAAACGGGTGGCCGACCTTTGAATCCCCGATCTCTGCCCAGCGAGCCATTCTGGACATGCTGATCCAGAGCTGGGGCGGCAAGATCCGGGTCTTTCCTGCATTCCCCGATTTGTGGAAGGAAGCCGCCTTCTACGATCTCCGAACCGAGGGGGCGTTCCTCGTCAGTGCGAAGCGCTCGAATGGCAAGACGCTCTTTATCGGGATCAAGAGTCTGGCTGGCGAGCCATGCCATCTCAAAACCGATCTCGCCGAACCGATCATCGCTGAGGGCATTCCGGCGTCGGCAATCCGGCGTATTAACGGCCTGCTGGAAATCGATCTCAAAAAGGGAGAGCAAGTCGTCCTCCACACCGAGGGAGTCGCTGCACCCTTCACCATTGAACCGCTTTCCAATCAATCCGGAGTCATGAATGCGTGGGGTGCCAAGAAAGCAGAGTGAGATTCGCTGGAAGAGTACAGCTTGCCATGAAAACCACTTGCACTTGGCTTATGACGCTGACTCTCTTGAGTTTTTGTCTTCAGGCAGCCGGGGCCGATGACGTTACGGAGACCCGAGGACCTGTCCAAAACACCGGTATGACTGTTCAGGTGGATCAGGATGGAGTGCAGGCACCGGGTTATCATTGGGAGAAGCCGGAAGCAAAAACCGAATGGAAGGCACAATGGATCGGCTCCATCGGCAAAGGACCTCCCGACTCCTCAGCCACATGCCTGCGTAAGGAAATTACTCTCGATCCGCCTCCTAAGAAAGTGACTGCCTGGATCTCCGGGGATAATTACCTGCTCTATGTAAATGGCATCCCTGCAGGCCGAGGTTCCGCAGATCAGGGAAGGGACTTTGTTGGAGCCGCCAGTGGGCGCAGATTTTACGAAACACGCGATCTCACGCCATTGTTTCATCAGGGGAAAAATGCCGTGGCCGTGGAGCTGCTCGGTTCCAACAAGCTGCTCCTGGAGTTGCTCGTGGAATATCCTGATGGGAAGAAAGTCACCTTGGTGACGGATGCGACTTGGAAGGGGCTAGCCTCGTCATATCTGCTGAAGAAAAACCTGCCGGAGGAGGATCTCAAGTTGCTCGGAGGGAAGCCACGGGCGCTTCCATTCTTTGATGCCGCAATGGAGCCTGTGGGATGGTTGCAGGTAGGATTTGATGATTCCAAGTGGCCGGCATGTAAAGTCACGGAGGCTCCCAGGGAGCTGTTGGTCATGAGTGAGTTGCCTCCCCTGATGGAGGTGAGGTACCCCTACTTTGAAATCACGAATGTTCAGGGTGACGTGACGGTTCCTAAGGAACCCCTAAAACCTCTAACACCCGGCCATCCCATCCTCGTGAAGGGTGACGGGCAGTTCTCCGTACACTTTGACAAGATCATGGCAGGCCGCTGCGGCATCAAGGTCAAGGGAGCTAAGGGAGCCAGGATCCTGCTCCTCTCGAATGAGACCAGTGCCATTGGCGGTAGCCGCGCCTATCAGATTGCTTTGAGGGATGGAGTCCAGACCTTTGAGTCCCGGGATTACTATGCGCTGGGATCCGTGACGGTGATTGTCAGGAATGCAACCACTCCGGTGGAGATCCTCGATTTGACTGCCGACTTTCTCTCACAACCGATTGAGTACCGAGGCTCGTTCATTTGCAGCGACGAGGCGCTGAACAAGCTTTACAAGAGCGCGCGCTGGTCGACGCAGATCTGCATGATCACACACCATCTTGATTCACCGCAGCATCAGGAGCCGATCAGCGACTACGGGGATTACCTGATCGCTGACCTAGT
>CAIKYN010000056.1 GCA_903831635.1 uncultured Spartobacteria bacterium | reverse complement strand
AGATGATTGGTATCAGTTGCATCCTGGATAAAGCTGTCTCCGCCGCTTCCTCCCATCACCGAGAGGATGCCTGCGGTCGCAAGCGCTGTTCCCATCTCCAGCGAGGAAGCACTGGTGAGGGAGAGGGTCTTCACCCCGGAGACATGGGTAAAGAATGAGTCAGCAATGGCCCCTGCAACACTGATGGAAATCATGTCGGATCCTCCACCACCGACGATGG
Organism: uncultured Spartobacteria bacterium; assembly: GCA_903831635.1. GTDB lineage: Bacteria > Verrucomicrobiota > Verrucomicrobiia > Chthoniobacterales > UBA6821 > UBA6821. The sequence goes on along the minus strand of CAIKYN010000056.1, from coordinate 5,725 downwards.
AATCCCCGGAGAGCAAGCTGGCGTTGGAAACCGTGATGGTATCATTGGTGGCTCCACCGATCAGGGTGAGACCGCTGACAGGCGCATTTTGAGTAATCGCGCTGGTGCCGCGGACTTGCTTGAGGCCCGAGTTTGCAAAATTGCTGCCTAGCGTGACACCAGCTCCCCCAAGGGAGAGGACTCCAAGGTTGGTGGTATGCGCAAATGACGTGTCGTTATAGCCAGTCGGGGAATATCCAAGAGCCAAGGTGTCGGTCGCTCCGCTCCCCGTGATGGTGTCCTGAGCAAGGAGGACTCTGTTGGCGATGGTATAAAGATTGTTACCTCCGGATCCAATCAATGCGACCGGCATGCTGTTGCCAGCGACTGCGGCCTGAACGAAGGTGTCGCTACCGCCACTCCCTCCAAAAACGGAGGAGACGCCCGCGGCCTTGAGTGCAGAACCGAGTGTTAGAGCACTCGCCCCGGTGAGCGAGAGGATCTGGATGCCGCTCGCATGCGCGAATTGAGTATCTTTGTAGGATCCGGCATTGATCAGGGAGAGTGTATCGGCCGGGGAGACACCGTTGCCAATGAAGTAGTCCGTGGCAGAGAGGGTACCAACCTGAAAAAGGGCTCCATTCACGGAGGCAACCAAGGTGTCGTTTCCGCTACCGGCAACTAGCACAGCTCCGGTCCCCAGAGCCACCAGGCTGTCCCTTCCCGCATGGGAGATGAGGGTGTCATTGGCGCCGGAAGCAACAAGGGTATCCCCGACCAGTGAAGAGGCGGAGAGACTCGCTACAGAGTGGGCACTCAACGATGCATGATTACCACTTAACGTGCTGGTGTAATAATTCAGCGAGTCAGTCCCTAGGTCATAAGAGGAGCTGAGCAAGGTGGATTTGGCACCTGTTTTGCGAGATGAGGGGTTGGGCATTTATCATTCCTTACAGAATATCTAAATGCATCAAGCTAAATCCCCGAAATGGGAGGAAATGTTTAGCTAGTAGTTAACAAGCCATAGCTACTACGGATCGGCCTGATCACGAGTACCGATCGCATCCATTTTGCTGTGCGAAGTCTGGAGAGCTTTGAGAAGACTCGCTTTCTGAAGAGCGGCCTGCTCTCGGAGCTTTCACGCAAAAGCAAGAGTCCTACCATCAAGGAGGTAGAGGTCATCCTGCATTTTAATCACGCACCTACTGGATTTCAAAAAAGCTGGGCTTGGATTCGTAATTTCACACCAACTTTTCTTACGGAGGCAGACATACCACCCGAAGCAAATCACCTCATTTTATTTTATAAAAAACTCTTTTCGGATTTTTTTTGAATAAAAATGACCCTGAGTTAACTCACAAGCTAACAGAAGAAATCAGAAGATGGATTATTTTTGCCAAGGGCATCCATTTGCCATCGAAAAAATGGATTCTTTATTGTTTCACCATGTCAACGATCACTCTGAAAGATGAGCCTCACGAGTTGCGCGTCATCCTGAAACAGCGTGCTGCCCGTAACCGGCGATCGCTCAATCTGGAGTTGCTGTTTTGCCTGGAGCAAATCATCGGGCTCATCCCCTCACCCCAGAGTGAGAGCCGGGATTGGATCGAGTCCTCCAAGCAGTGACTGATGAAGGTGTGGGATAACCCCGAGGACGACATCTATAATGAACTGCTCTCGCAATGATGTGGTTCTGCTTTCGATCCCCTTCTCGGATCTGAGTAGTACCAAAGTACGTCCCGCCATCGTTATTGGCCAGGGTTCCAACGGCGGCGATCTGTTCTTGGTACCCATCACATCGCGCCTGAAGTACAGTGACTTCCCTCTCACTGGTTGGCAGTCTTGCGGGGTGAATATCCCGAGTGCGGTGAAGGGCCAACTGGCGACTGTGGAATCCCAACTCGTGCGAAAAATCATTGGTCGATTGAGCGCGGAGGACATCAAAACACTCGACACCAAACTACGCGAGTGGCTGGAACTGTAATTGTTAGCTACTCACTGCCATTTCCACCTTTTCACTTTTCACTTTTCACTTTTCACTTCATTCCCATGCGCTCTTCAGGCCCTCAGATCGTTCTTGTCCGTCACGGTGAAACCGAGTGGAGCAAAAACGGCAGACATACTTCCTACAGTGAAATTCCGCTGACGACGGAGGGAGAGCGTCAAGCCGCGGCGCTCAAGCCCAAGCTCTCTAATTGGGACTTCAAGATGGTGCTGTGCAGTCCCTACAAGCGGGCTCGCCGGACCTGTGAACTCGCAGGACTTAGCGATCGGGCGGAAATCACCGACGATCTGACCGAGTGGCACTATGGCGATTATGAAGGGATCACCACCAAGGAGATCCGTGAAAAGGATCCGAACTGGACGGTCTTCACCCATCCGACACCGAACGGCGACACGGCTGAGCAGGTGGCCGCGCGCTGTGACCGAGTCATCGCCCGTGCCAAGGCGGTCGGGGATGATGTCGTGCTCTTCGCTCATGGCCATGTCCTGCGCGTGCTGATCGCGCGGTGGCTGGAACTTGCCCCCATCGAGGGGCGTCATTTTGTGCTTCAGACCGGCATGCTCAATATCCTCGGCTACGAGCATGAATCAACTGTCGTGGTTTCGCTGAATGCCGAATCCTTCCGCAACGATCCACGCCGGGATTCACATCCCCATTCCACAAGGCACTAAGGAAGGTTTTGAAAAGCGTCATGCTAATCTGAGACATCCCTCTCAACTTCTTCATTTTTCATTCTTCATTCTTCATTTAGCCTTCGACCCGTGTTTCAAGTCATCTTCAACCCCGTGAGCGCCTCTGAGATGAGCGCCCTGCCCAAGGACCTCCAACTCGACCTGCTAGCGGAGTTTCAGATTCTCCCTGAGGACCTCAACTCACTCGATGAGGCGAACTTCTCGAAGTTCCAGCGTGATGGGCGCACCCTGCACCGCTTCCGCTGCAAGGATTACCGGATCTACTTCGAGCGACACACCGATGGCATCGTGATCCATCGGGTCCTACATAAGAACACCATCCGAGACTTCCTCTTCCGCTCGAAGCTCCCAATGACCGATACCGACGAGGGGGATCATGCGGAAACGACCGACCAGTTCTGGAAGATGATCCATGAGGCTCCTGCCAGCATCGAGGAGAAGGCCTGATGAGCCATGTTGCGAGCGAGGCGGAGCGCCTAGAGTCCTTTCCCGTCGCCAAGAAACGAATTTTCCTGGGCCATGCCGGCGTGACGGCACTCCCAGCCTGTGCAGCGGAGGCGATGAAGAGCTACATCAGCTCCAGCAGCGAGGATCAGCAGGAGTTCGGAGGTGTGCTCAAGGAAGTAGCCCGGACACGGGCTGACTCCGCTGATCTGCTGGGTGTCTCAGCGGAGGAGATCGCTCTCCTCGGCCCGACATCACTCGGCCTGAGCCTCTTTGCCAACGGCATCGACTGGAAGAGCGGGGACGAGGTCGTGGTCTACGGCGACGACTATCCGGCCAATGTCTATCCCTGGTTGAACCTTCAGAGTCGTGGCGTCGTAATCAAATGGCTCGAGACGGAATCCCTCGGCAAGATCACTCCGGAGAGCGTCGAGGCGGCCCTCAACCCCGCCACGCGTCTGGTGGCGCTTGCCTCCTGTCATTTCCAGACCGGCTGGAGGATCGATATTCCTGCGATCAGTGCTCTCCTGCGTCAGCGAGGGATTCTCTTCTCGCTCGATGCCATCCAGACGCTCGGAGCCTTCCTCACCCCGGCTAGCGAGGTCGATTTCCTCTCCGCTGATGCCCACAAATGGCTCCTCGGTCCTCTGGCCGCGGGCATTGTCTATGTGGCGAAGGAACACTTCGAGACCTGCCGCCCCACGCTGCTCGGTTCATGGAATATCAAGTCGCCCGACTTCCTAGCCCAACGGACCATCGAGTTCGAGGAGGGTGGCCGCCGTTATGAGCCGGGCGTCCTGAATGTCGCGGGTATCTATGGCATGAGGGCCTCGATCAATCTGATCCGCGAGCAAGGCATCTCCGCCATCTCCGCCCTTATACTGGCGCGTCGCGACCGCTTGGAGGCTGGGCTTGCTGGCCTCGACTTCGAGTTTCTCTCACCCCGTAGTCATGAGCCTCTCCGCTCCGGCATCCTGACCACCCGACATCCCTCCAAGGATCCAGCGGAACTGATCGCGATTTTGGAGAAAGCCAGCATCTCGGCCTCATATCGCAGGACCCGTGACCATGGGTTCTGGCTCCGCTTCAGCCCTCACTTCTACAACACGGAGCAAGAGATCGACCGAGTCCTCGACGTCCTCTCCGAGGCAGTGAGATAATTAAGAGTTATTCCCGTCTGATTCCTTTTTCTCCCTAACAGCCTTCAGCCTAAACCGCTATTAGCCTTCTTTCTCTTTCCAATGCTTCCCGTCGAACACAACGATCCCGTCAATGCCGCCATCCTTGCCATCTCAGAGGACAAGATCGCAGGGTTTCATGAGGATCCGTTCAGCGTGGTGGCGGAGCAGTCAGGCCAACCGCTTGAAACTGTCCTCGCCAGGATCCGAGCCATGCTCGAGACAGGAACCATCCGCCGTGTCCGCCAGACGCTGATCGCGAACAATCTCGCCGAGGGTGCGCTGATCGCTTGGCGCGTTCCTGAGGAGAAGCTCGAAGCGGCGTTTGAATTTCTCTTCAAGGAGGATCCCTTCTCCGGCCATGTCGTGGTTCGCTCCACAGATGCCCGGATTGAGGGTGGTGCCTTCCGTCTCTGGACCACTCTTAAGGTTCCGGCGGGATTCTCCCTGACGGAGCATTGCGAATTACTTGCTAAAAAGATCGGGGCCGACGCCTTCCGCATCATGCAAGCCAAGGGAATATTCACTCTGGGAGTCGGTCATGTCCGTCGTAAGAATTCGATTCCCGGCGAGCGCTCCGAGGAACCCGCTACCATGATGAGCCCTGCGGTCGTTCATCTCACGGATCTGGAATGGCGTGTCCTTCTGGAGCTGAAGCGAGAGTTCACTCCTGACGAAATCACTTCCTTTCCCTGGCTGAAAAGAGCCGAAGCAGCAGGGGTGACACCCGAGGAGTTCTATGCCATCGCCCGCTCCTTCCTAGATCGCAAGCTTCTTGGCCGCTTCTCCACATTCTTGGAGCATGTGAAGCCCTCCGCCACCGGAGTGCGTGTCACTCGCTTCAATGCCCTCTTTCACTGGGCCGTTCCCCCGGGGCGCGAACCGGAGGCGGGAGCCGAGATCGGTCGCCACGACATCATGACCCACTGCTACTGGCGTGAGGGTGGCCCGGAGTTCAATAACGTGAATATCATGGGCGTGGCCCACGGCACCGATAAGGAGAAGGTCCTTGAGCACAAGGCCGCCATGGACCGCCACCTTCAGGAAGCCGGCATTCCTCTCCTCTATACAAATGTCTTCTGGGGAGGGCGCAGCGAGATCAAGCCCTCCGAGATCTCCCCGCTCATTTACCAGGAGTGGAGGGAAAGTCAAAAGGCAGAGTGAAAAATGCAAAAAATCTCTGTTAAGCCTCTCGTCAGAGGGGAATAAATCCTTAGAGAGCTGTTCCATTTTTCATTCTTCATTTTTCCTTTTGCCTTTCGTCACTCTTTCCTGCATTGTGACCGACTCTTATGAAAGACGGTCTTCATCCCAACTACAACCCGACGACCATTATCTGCGCCTGCGGTACCGCTTACCAGACCCGCTCGACCCGCGATAATATCAAGATCGGTATCTGCTCTTCCTGCCACCCTTACTTCACCGGT
>CAIKYN010000055.1 GCA_903831635.1 uncultured Spartobacteria bacterium | reverse complement strand
TTCTTTGATATTCCTGTCGACCATCTCTATGCGATGCCAGTCATGGTTGACTATATCCGGAAAAAGCAGATCGAGAATCTGGTCGTGGTCTCCCCCGATGTGGGTGGAGTGAAGATGGCAAGCGCCTATGCCGAGGCTCTCGGAGCGGGGCTTGCGATCGTCGTGAAGCGTCGTCGCAACGCCACCGAGGTCGATGCGCTCCACATCATAGGAGAGGTCGAGGGCAAGAATGTGATGATCGTTGACGACATCACCGAGACAGCCGGAACCCTGACGAGCGCGGCAAAAATGCTAAGAACCCGGGGGGTGGGTGATATTTATGCTGGCGTCTCGCACGCCGTGCTGACAGATTTAGCGGTTCAGCGGTTGGAGGGCTCTGAAATCAAGGAGCTCATCACCACCGACAGCGTACCCGTCCGTCAAGGATCGGGAGGGCGCGTACGGGTCCTTTCCATAGCCGAATTGCTGGGTGAGGGAATCCGTCGCATCCATCAAGGCGAGTCGGTCAGCTCGCTGTTCCGACTCAAGCAATAACGCAAACAGGCATCCCAGCAAAATCCGTCTCAACTTCGTAATCCCATGGCAAAACAGGTCAAACTTTCCGCCCGGCCCCGCGCCGATGTCGGTCGCAATTCCGTCAAGCATCTCCGCAGCCGCGGTGTCGTTCCCGCTGTTATTTACGGCCACAAGGATCAGCCTGCCAACCTCGAGATCAACACGCGTGAGATCGCAGCGCTCCTCAATCATGCCGTCGGCGAGAACATCCTTGTGGAGCTGGACATCGCGGGTACCCCGAAGCTTTCCCTGATTCAGGAAGTCCAGCATCACCCGGTGCGTGGCGACATCCTTCACGTTGACTTCCTCGAAGTGGCGATGGATGAGGTTCTTCACACCGAAGTTCCCGTCGAGCCCACGGGTGAAGCAGATGGCGTCAAGAACTATGGTGGTCTTCTCGAGCACAGCCTTCGCTCCCTTGCCATCGAATGTCTTCCCAAGGACCTCCCTGAGATCATCCGTGTTGATGTCAGCTCCCTTGGTCTTAACCAATCCATTCACGTCCGTGACCTCATCCTTCCCGAGGGTGTCAAGGCGACCTCCGATGCAGATCTTACGGTCTTCATTGTGGCCGAGTCCAAGACCGAGGTGACTCCTGCTGCTGGCGCCGAGCCTCAAAAGGCTCCTGAAGTCATCAAGGAGAAGAAGCCTGTCGAGGGCGCCGAGGCTGCCAAGAAGTAGTCCGGCAGCCGTTCGGACAGCACCCGTTTCATGTCGGATTCCACAGCCCAGGGCATACGCCTGGTCGCTGGTCTAGGCAATCCTGGCCGCGAGTACGAGGGAACCCGACACAATGTTGGGTTCGCCGTGCTCGATCGGATCGCTTCCCAGTGCGGCGTTTCCTTCTCCAAGGAGGCCAAATGGGATGCCTACATCGCCAGGGTCACTCTCGGCACCGGTGGCGAACTTGTCCTCCTGAAGCCGACGACCTTCATGAACCTCAGTGGGGACTCGGTCGGGGAGTATGCGAGATTTCACCGGATTCCATCGACAGCCACCCTTGTTGTGCTCGATGACGTGGCCTTGCCATTGGGTGCCTTACGCCTGCGAACCGAGGGGGGCTCTGGCGGACAAAAGGGACTCGAATCTGTCCTGATGCATTTTGCCACTGAGCAGGTGCCCCGCTTGCGTGTGGGAGTGGGTCAAGCTACTGATGGCAGGGATCTCTCCTCTCATGTTCTCTCCCGATTCGGTCCCGAGGAAAAGAATACCTCCGAGGAAGCGATCGCACGCGCAGCAGATGCCGTCCTCTGCACCGCGCGTGAAGGAATGATTCCAGCAATGAATCTTTACAACGCCGCAGCGAACTCTGATAAATCTTAAAAACCACAAGACAACACCGCAATCCAACCATGAAAAACCGATACGAAATCCTCCTTGCTCTCAATTCCGCCGGCAAAGAAGAAACCAACAAGGATCTGATCGAGCGCCTTGAGAAGGCTCTCGCCGCAGAGGGTGCACAGGTCGAGCAGGTCCAGCGCCTCGAGCGCCGGGAGTTCGCCTATCCTCACGACAAGCTCAAGAGCGCTTATTTCGTGAACTACATCGTCTCTGCCGAGCCCTCGGCCATTGCAAAGATCCGCACCAAGCTGACTTTGGACGAGGAGGTCGTGCTTCAGAACTATCTCCGCAAGGGCGTTGCCAAGCCCTCGGGTAAGGCTCGCAAGGCCGCTCGCAAGAAGGCCTAATTAGGCTGTAGCGGTTTAGGCTCTATCCTAAGAGAGCATTCCCAAGCAGACTTTCTCACCCAATCACCGAGAGCCTAATACCCTAAAACCTCAACCCCTTCTACCATGGCCAATCTCAACAAAGTGATGATTATCGGGAATGTCACCCGTGATCCTGAAATCAAGTACACCCCGAAGGGAAGTGCCGTGGTCGATATCGGCATTGCCGTGAATCGCACCTTCACTCCCGAGGGTGGAGAGCGCCGCGAGGAGACGACATACATTGATGTGACGCTCTGGGGACGTACTGCGGAGACCGCCGCGGAGTATTGCAAGAAGGGCCGTTCCGTTTATGTCGAGGGTCGCCTGCAGCTTGACAGCTGGGAAGACAAGACCTCGGGTCAGAAGCGCAGCAAGCTCCGCGTCGTTGGTGAAAACTATCAGCTTCTCGACCGCCGTCCCGGTGGTGCGGGTGCTGGGGGTTCCGGCGGAGGAGATGAGGAGTATTCCGATCGTCCCCCTGCTCGTCGCGAGGCTCCCTCGTCGAGTGGAGGTGGCTTCAGCAGTGGGCGGAATACGGCCCCACAGCCTCCCATCGAAGAGGACGACATTCCTTTTTAGAAAGCTGCTCCCGATTAACGTCAGTATTATCGGTCATTGTCCCGGTAGGCCTTCTCCTTGGGGTCGGTAAGGGTCCATTCCTCCTGCAGAACAGGGGCATTGTTCCCATCAAGTTTCATCACCCAGAGGTGGTGAAACGGGATATGGACTGAGGATTGCCTTTTAGGACTGAAGGTACCTGTCAGAAGGCACCAGAGCTTGCCCTCTTTCCATTCCGAAGCGCGGAGCATTACCGCATCCACTTTGCTAAGAAAGCTTCCATGACGGGTTTCAACCTCTTGGCGAAGTTTTTTCCCATCCGGATCCCTGACTGGTGTGACTACAATGGTGGTAGGGTCGAGCGCGAAGATCCTCAGAAAGTCACCCTTTTCTCCTGGCATATCATTGATCGCCACGTAGCGTTCGTCCGGACTCCAGAGTGTCGAGGTTGTGCCAAGGCCGCTGGTCCACTGGTAGAGGACCTTCCCGCCTTTGTCACAAAGAGAGAGTACTTTGCGCGCTTCACCCAGATCGCTCGCTTCACCCTGCTGCCTCCGAAGCTGGAAATTCCCGTCGGGTGATGAGGAGATGACCGTCGCGGTTTGGGCCCGCATGCCGCCGATTGGTAGCACAAGGAATAGCAGGAGGAGGAATGGTCGGTGCACGGGGTCAACCTTGCCAAGAGGCCTACTTTTCTTCAAAACAACTTCACTACTTCACGATGAAAAAGGATCTCCCCCCGGCGTCAGTCGCTAGCTCCATCACTTCCAGATCGTTCGGAACGACGGCCGAAGGTCGAAAAGTCACTCAGTACACCCTTGCTAATGGCAATGGAGCTACAGTTTCCATCATCGATTACGGTGGGACGATCACATCACTCAAGGTGCCCGACCGGCGTGGTAAATTTGCGGATGTGGTGCTCGGCTTCAGTAAGCTTGCCGATTACGAGACGAAGAGTCCTTACTTCGGCTGTCTTGTGGGACGTTTTGGAAATCGGATCGCGAATGGTATCTTCAAACTCGAGGGGAAGACTTATCGCCTGCCTGTGAATAATGGACCGAATTCCCTTCATGGCGGCCGAGGATTCGACAAGGTGGTTTGGAACGCAAAGCCCGTACTTGCCAAGCAAGGCCCCTCACTGAAGCTCGACTACGTGAGCAAGGATGGAGAGGAGGGCTACCCTGGAACCCTGAAGGTCACGGCAACCTATACGCTCACCAACAAGAATGAGCTCAAGCTGGTCTACCGTGCCAAGACGGACAAAACGACCATTGTGAACCTCACCCATCACAGCTACTTCAATCTGTCCGGGCAGGGGACCGGCGACATCCTGGACCATTTGGTGACCATTTATTCCGATAAGTTCACCCCCGTGAATCAGCACCAGATCCCGACCGGTAAGATTACCTCCGTGAAGGGAACTCCCTTTGACTTCCGTAAGCCCACCGCTATCGGTGATCGAATTAACGAGAAGAACGAGCAACTCATGTTCACCAAGGGTTATGACCAAAACTGGGTGGCTGACAAACCGGCAGGGCACCTCGGTATCATCGCGAAGGTCGAGGAGCCTCAGAGCGGGCGCGTTATGGAAGTGATCTCCACGGAGCCCGGTGTCCAGTTTTACACCGGCAACTTTCTCGACGGTTCAATTACCGGAAAATGGGGGAAGGTCTATGGGTTCCGTCATGGCTTCTGCTTCGAGCCGCAGCATTTCCCCGATGCTCCGAATCACAGGAACTTCCCCTCGACCGTGCTTAGGCCGGGAGAGACCTACAAAAACACGATCATTTACCGCTTTTCGAAAGCGAAATAGCGGAGTGCTACGGCGAAAAACGCCGGAGTTTCCCTTGTGAAGGGAAACATCCGTTGTGCATACTACGTTTCTAATTTCCCATCCTCCCATGACCCACACTCCTCACGAACGTCACAACACTTCCTTCATTATCCTCATCAGCGCCATCGCTGCGATTGGAGGATTCCTCTTCGGTTTTGATAGCGGTGTCATCAACGGCACTGTTGCGGCACTGAAAGAAGCCTTTCACTCCTCTGCCGCCGCTTCGGGCTTCAATGTCGCTTCGATGCTGCTCGGATGTGCGGGGGGTGCCTTCTTGGCGGGTAGTCTTGCCGACCGCTTCGGGCGCCGGAATGTCATGATCATCACTGCCCTGCTCTTCACGATCAGTGCCTGGGGGTCCGGTATCTCCACCTCCTCTTTTGAATTCATCGCATTCCGTCTGCTCGGCGGTTTC
>CAIKYN010000054.1 GCA_903831635.1 uncultured Spartobacteria bacterium | reverse complement strand
GCCAGTATAGCTCAGCGGTAGAGTAGGGGACTCATAAGCCCTTGGTCGCAGGTTCGAATCCTGCTACTGGCACCATTCGATTATTCATCGTACCCACTAGACAACCACCACCTTTCCTATGGCAACCAGCAAAGCAGCAGTCAAAAAGAGCAGCTCCGAACTCAAGCGGAAGCGTCAGAGCATCAAGCGCGAATCCCGCAACACGAGTGTCTTGAGCCGTCTCAAGACAGAGGAGAAAAAGCTCCGCGCCGCTCTTAATTCTGGCGTTGAAGAGGTGACGGCTCTCTACAAGAGCTTTACCTCTGCGCTCGACAAGGCTGCCAAGAAAGGTGCTATTCACAAGAATGTGGCCTCCCGCAAGAAGAGCCGTCTTAACACCCGGATTGCAGGCGGAGCCAAGCAGGTCGAGGCGCCAAAGAAAAAGACCGCGGTTAAGAAGGTGGTCGCCAAGCCCAAGGCCAAGCTCAAGCCAAAGAAGTAAGTTTCCTTCCATTTAGTTAAGTCACTTTAAGCCCCTCTGCTTCGGCGGGGGGGCTTTTTTATTGGGAGGGTTTCACCCCCTTGATCCCATTGTGGATCAGCGCCCACGAACGAATGCAGAGAGTTCTTCGGTTGTCTGATAGGCCAGGAAGGGGGTCATGAAGTAAACCCCGGGGAAATGATCCAGAACAGCACGGGTGACCTCCTTGGCTACGGCCACACCTTCCTTGCGTCCCTCGGTGCCTTCCAAACCTTCCATTCTTGCCATGACAGGATCGGGAATCGTGATGCCCGGTACCTCGTTATGAAGGAACTTAGCCTGCCGTCCGTTGAGTAAAGGCCATACCCCGACGAAGACCGGCACCCCGAAGTGGGCGGTCCTTTTTGCCGTCTCCTCGACCAGACCGGTTTCAAAGACGGGCTGCGTCATCACATAGCGTGCACCGGCCTTGATCTTGCGCTCCAAGCGTTGGATCTGGGTGTCGAGGTTTCGTGCGTTGGGGTTGAAAGTGCATCCGGCAATGAGATCAGGGCGTGCCTGCAGGTCAGTACCCGCCTGCGTGTATCCCTCGTTCAGCCTGCGAATGATCTCCAAAAGGCCGACGGAGTTGACATCATAGACGGAGGTCGCGTCGGGATGATCCCCTCCCTTGGCGGGATCTCCTGTCAGTGCGAGAACATGACGCATCCCCATCGCGGCCATGCCGAGGAATTCGCTCTGAAGTCCGATCACATTACGGTCTCGGCAACTGACGTGAAGGAGTGGTGTGATCCCTCGTTGCTTCAACATCGCGGCCACGGCGAAATTGCTGACCCTTAGAATGGCGAGTGAATTATCGGCCAGGGTGATGGCGTCGCTTCCTGCCCTTGTGAGGGCTTCGGCGGCCTGGAAGAATTTCTCCAGGGGAAGCGTCTTCGGAGGATCGAGTTCCGTGACGATCACGGTCTTTCCCTCGGAGATCAGGTCGAGAATGCTTTTTTCGGAGCTTGCTGAGGCTTGTGGGGGCTCCACGGTCGTGACCGCTCCCGCTGATTGTCTCTTGATCGGCTTGAGGCCTTGCAGTGCCTCTGAAAGCGCCGCGATGTGAAGGGGTGAGGTTCCACAGCATCCTCCCACCAAGGCGGCTCCAGACTCCGCCATCCTGCGGCCCAGGTCAGCGAAATACTCGGGGGAGGTTCCGTAGGCAATGCGTCCCTCCTGATAGTTCGGGCGTCCTGCATTCGGATAGACGGCGAGGGGACGTGAGGGGGCGATTTTCTCCACCAGGCGGAGCATCGCCTGGGGGCCGTTCACGCAATTCAAACCGACGAGATCAGCCCCTTGTTCGCCGAGGGATTCCAACACATCGCCGATCCATGCCCCACCTGGGAGGCGACCACTCTCTGGGGAGGCGATCAGGGTGATGACCGGCTTGTTGCCAAGTGACTTGGCGACGCGCAGCGCGAGCGAGAGTTCCTCGGGGTTCTGGAATGTTTCCAGAAGAATAAGATCCGCGCCACCTTCAAGGAGTCCGCTCATCTGTGCATGGAAAAGAGATTCCAGACTCTGCTCCGCCTCCCCTTGGGGAGCTCCGAGCGGTCCGACGCTTCCCGCAACCAAGGCACTCCGCCTGGATGTCACCACGGCTTCTCGTGCCAATCGAGCCGCTGATCGATTGATGTCGCTTACCCGCGACTCAAGTCCGAAAACACGCAGCTTGCGCGCATTCGCTCCGAAAGAGTTAGTGGTGATCAGTTGAGCTCCGGCTTCCAGGTATTCACGGTGGATGATGGCGATGGTCTCTGGTTGCGAGAGGCAGAGTTCCTCGAAGCAACTCCCTGAGGGGATCCCCCGTTCGGCTAGGATCGTTCCCATCGCGCCATCTCCGCAGAGCACGGTCGACTTCAGTATTTCAAGTAAGTCAGGCGCGCTCCCCATGGATACGGTACGTTGAGACTTAATTGCGCCTGGAGCGCTTGGCTACAAGGCTGACGCTGATGGCGAACATCACGGATGCAAACAGCGCTGTCACGACGATGCCGGTTAGATATCCACTCGGCAGCCCTGCTCCAGTCGTTGCGGCGAAGGCTGAACGAATCGCGGTGACCCCGTAGCTGACCGGATTGAGCGCTCCGGCCCAATAGAGCCACCCCGTGCCGACCGGCATCGGGAAGAGGGCCCCGGACATCATCCAGAGAGGCATGAGAAAGATGTTCATGATCGCATGGAATCCCTGGGTGGAATCCATGGGCCAGGCCACGAGGAAGCCCATTCCTGTCATTGCAAAGCCCACAACGATGAGTGCCGGTAGAAGCAAAGCAGCCTGATGCCAGCCGATTGGCAGGCCTGCAAGTGGTGCCAAGACACAGAAGAGGGCGGCCTGAAGGACTGCGAGGGTTGTTCCGCCCAGGAACTTTCCGAGAGGGATCGCTGCCGGAGAGAGTGGAGCAACTAAGGCCCCCTGAAGGAATCCTTCACGACGGTCCTCGATGACCGAGATCGTTGAAAAGATCGCCGTGAAGAGCATGATGAGCACCAGCGTGCCGGGGAAGAAATAGGCCAGATAACTGCCGGCGGCAGTCGCCGAAGCAATGGCCCCAGGATTGCGAAACGAGGGTCCGAAGCCCGAGCCGACAAGCAACCAGAAGACGAGAGGTGTGGCCAGTGCGCCGATGATGCGATTACGCTGGCGCAGGAAACGGATGACATCGCGCCACCAGAAGGCGATCGCGGGAGTCCAGAGAAGGCGTGTGGGTTTCATGGGGATCTTCTGTGGCAACTCAGTGTTTCTTTTTTTTTGCAGGCGCACTCATGTCGGGCTCCAGATCCTCATCGGCAAAGAGACGTCCGGTCCGGGCAATGAAGACATCCTCGAGAGTGGGACGGGAGATACGCAGTGAGGTGATCTCTTTTGGAAACTCTCCGGCCAACCGTGCTGCAAGCGAGTAGGCCTCGACATGCTCGATGCGAACCTCTCCCTCGACGACCGTTGCCGGGATCCCTGTCTTGCTCATGATGAGTTTGGCGAGCTGATCAGCCCCCGTCTCTTTGGAAACTCCAAGACTGATCACATCGCCGCCGATGGCTGAGGTCAGCTCTTGGGGAGTGCCCAGGGCAACAAGTTTGCCTGCGCTGACAATGCCAACCCGGTCGGCGCGTGCGGCTTCCTCCATCAGATGGGTGGTACAGAGGGCGGTGACGCCGTGCTGACTACGGAGATTTTCTAGAGCAGCCCAAAGATCGAGTCGTGCACCGGGATCGAGTCCGGTGGAGGGCTCGTCGAGCAAAAGTACCTCGGGACGGATCAGGAGGCACTTGGCGATTTCAGCGCGGCGTTGAAGACCTCCGGAGAGGGTCTCGACCATGTCATGGAGACGATCCGTGAGGTTGAGAGCCTTCGTGGCTTCGGCGATGCGGGATTCGAGTTCCGCTCCTGTCAGTCCATAGAGAGCGCCGCCGCAACGCAGATTCTCAAGGATGGTCAATTTGCCATCGAGACTCGGAGACTGGAAAACAACACCGAGGCGGGCCCGGACTTCGGCTGCTGACGCAACGACATCATGGCCGGCGATCTCCGCTGTTCCGGAGTCGGGAAGTGAGAGGGTCGCCAGAATGCGGAAGAGAGTGCTCTTTCCCCCGCCATTAGGGCCAAGCAGGCAGAAGAGTTCGCCCCGGCGCACTTCGAGGGAGATTCCGTCGAGAGCACGGCGTTCGCCGAACGCCTTCACCAGTTCGCTGACGACGATTGCATGGATCATTGGTTCGCTCATGAATGGAAGAGAGTCGTTACCGAAGGCGATGATGGCAAGGCTTAGGAAACACTCTCTGCTGTCGAGGATTCCTCGGGGAGATGAAGAGCCCCGATCGCTTCCATGACACGATTTGCAAGGTGCTGATAGAGCGCTCGCTCATGGTCACCATAGGTTGCCGGATCGAGTTCGGCGTCGGTGAAGCGGATTGCCTCCCCGAGCACCACCGTAATTGGCGCCAGGGAGATGTGGCCAGCCCCCTTGGGAAAAGCATCGTGCGATCCAAAGATGCGCATCGGTTGCACGGGGGCACGGGTCTTGGCGATCACCAATCCGATCCCCGCCTTGGCAGGCTGGAGATTACCGTCTGGCGAACGGGTTCCCTCTGGAAATAGAACGACTCCCTTGCCTGATTTGACGGTGCGGATCACGGTCTTGAGCGCTGACATGTCGTTTCCGTCACGATCAACGAGGATGACATTGATGTGGGGGAGTAGTTTCCCCAGCAAGGGGATCTGCAGGAGTGTCTTGCGGGCGAGGTAGTAGACGCCGCGCTTGGAGCAGATTCCGACCAGAGGGGGATCGAAATAGCTCTGGTGATTGGAGGCAAGAATGAGCGGTCCCTCCTCGATCATCCGCTCCGGATGAACCACCCGGAAGCTGAAAAAGAAACGCGCGGCGATCTTCGAGAGCGTGTACCAGAAGTAGTAGGTGAAGCTCATTGGGCGGAATTGGTCAGTGTGCCGAGATGTGAGAGGACGGTCGCGATGACCTGTTGCAGATCAAGATGGGTTGTATCGATGACGATGGACCCGTCGGGAATGATCAGTGGGGCGGTTGCGCGGGTTGAGTCGATTCGGTCACGCTCTGATACGGAATCGATTGCACCCTCGCTGGCGCGACGGCGAGCACGCACCTCGGGGGAGGCATCGAGGTAGAATTTCCATGGAGTCTCGGGAAAGACCACGGAGCCGATGTCACGACCCTCCATGACCAGATCATGATGATCTGCCAGGGCGCGGAGTCTGGCATTGATGAAATCACGAACGGCAGGAACTGTTGCGATCACGGAGACTGTAGCCGCTACTTCCGGTTCCGAGAGATGAGGTGTGGCGTTTTCTCCATCCAGCAGCAGGGAAACATTCCTGGTGGTGTCGTCGTCGTTGTCTTTGTCGTCTTGACCCTCTCCATCGCTGAGGAGAGCGAGTTGGCGGAGAGGAATCCAAGTGGCCAAGTCGTCAGAGGAAACGCCATCGCGCATAGCCCCCCAGGCAATCGTCCGATAGAAATGGCCGGAGCTGACAAAGAGCCAGTCCAGGGATGAGGCAACTCCGCGGGAGACGCTGCTCTTCCCTGAGGCGGCGGGTCCGTCGATGGCGATGACGCGTCCGGCCATGGAGTCGCTTAGGCAGTCAGCACCGACTGCAATGTGGAGCCGAATGTCGGATACGAGGTGGCCACGCATTCGACCTTCTCGATCACGGTCTCGCCTTCGGCGAAGAGTCCGGCAATCGCAAAGGCCATGGCAATGCGGTGATCATGGAAGCACTGGAGGCTTGCTCCATGAAGGGGATGCCCTCCCTCGATCACCATGCCATCTTCTGTCTCGGTGACATGAGCTCCCATCGCACGGAGATTCCCGGCTACT
>CAIKYN010000053.1 GCA_903831635.1 uncultured Spartobacteria bacterium | reverse complement strand
AGTGTGATTTACTAAATAAATCGTCTCAAATCCTAGGGATCGGATGAGTTGGATGGCGACATGCCGCATCATGAAATCCCCTGCATTGTCCAGCGCTCCACCACCCTTCAGTATTGCCGACCGCTGTTGGGATATCATTCTATTGGGTCAACCTATAATCAGAATGCTTTCAAATTTAGCACCCGTTTTTTGGAGGGAGCGGCGGGCGATGCCAAGCCAAGTGACCAAGATTGGGTCATTGTTAAGACTGCGACGACCGCAAGGCAACAACGCCTAGCTTGGGAATAAGCAGCCCAGCTTGTTCCTTAATCTAGGAACAAGCGCACAGGATTTTCCAGAGCTTCCTTGATCTTAATGAGGAACGTCACCGCTTCCTTGCCATCCACGACGCGGTGATCATAGGAGAGGGCAAGGTACATCATGGGGCGTATTTCGACCTTCCCATTGATAGCGACGGGACGCTCCTGGATCTTGTGCATGCCGAGGATGCCGCTCTGGGGAGGGTTAAGGATCGGTGTGCTGAGAAGCGATCCGTAGACGCCGCCATTGGAGATGGTGAAGCAGCCACCCTGAAGATCGGAGAGGCCGATTTTTCCTTCACGGGCCTTGACGGCGAATCCAAGAAGTTCCTTTTCGAGGCCGGCCAGTGAGAGCTTCTCACAGTCGCGCAGGACGGGAACCATAAGGCCCTTTTCGGTACCGACAGCAACTCCGATGTCGTAGTAGTGGTTCTCGATGAGTTCGTCTCCCTCGAGCTGTGCATTGATCTGAGGAATGGCCTGAAGGGCCTCCACAACGGCCTTGATGAAGAAGGACATGAAGCCGAGCTTCACACCGTACTTGGCCTGAAAGCCCTCTTGGACCTCCTTACGGAGATTCATGACGGCGCTCATATCGACCTCGTTAAAGGTGGTCAGGATCGCGGCGGTCTGCTGGGCATTGACCAACTGGAGAGCGATCTTGCGGCGGAGCGGGGTGAGCTTGCGTCGGGTCACCCGGCCTTCAGGCTGCACCTTTGGCGCGGGAGATGGGGCTGAGACAGGCTTCGGTGCCTCGGCCTTTGGAGCCGGGGCTTCAGGCTTCTTCTCTTCAACTTTTTCACTCTTCACCTCTGCCTTCGTTGCAACCGGAGCTGCCGCAGTCGTATCAATCTCGGCAACGGTGGAACCGATCGGAACTTCGGCTCCCTCGGCCACGGTGATTTTCAGAACTCCGGCTTCGAGGGCCGTGACCTCGGAGGAGACTTTATCAGTATCTAGGGTGAAAAGGAGATCTCCGACGGCAACGTGATCCCCGTCTTTCTTATGCCAGGCGGAGAGAACTCCGGAAGTGATGGATTCGCCGACGGCGGGGACGATGACTGCAACGCTCATGATGGGAATGGTTGGGAGTTGGGAGATGTGTTCGCTTACTTTTCGCTTACGTGTTCACCGAAAGCCTGCGCGATGAGACCGGCCTGCTGGAGCTTATGGGCTGCCGTCGTTCCGACCGCCGTGCTGGCACTCGCCTCGCGACCCGCATAGCTGATTGCACGGCCGAAAAACTTCATCAGGATCGGCAGCAGGTGATGCCAAGAGCCCATGTTTGCGGGCTCTTCCTGGCACCAAACGATTTCCTTGGCATTCGCATACGGCGCGGTGATCGAGCGAAGCTGCTCCTCATGAAGCGGATAGATCTGCTCCAGGCGAACGAGGGCGCAGCGGTCGCTCCAGCCATTCTTCTCACGATAGGCCAAGAGATCATAGTAAACCTTGCCGGAGCAGAGGATGAGACGCTCGACCTTGGAGGAATCTGCAGGCTGCGGCCCCTCGAGGATCTCGTGGAACTCTCCCTTGGT
>CAIKYN010000052.1 GCA_903831635.1 uncultured Spartobacteria bacterium | reverse complement strand
GCGGCGAAATCATATAAGGAATTCTGTGTCTTTTTGCATACGCATGGGTTGCCATGCTTGAATAGATCCAGATCCCGTGGGTATGAATAATGTGGGGACGGTAGAGCTTCAGAAACTCGGCATACTCGCTAGAATAGCCGAATTGCTTTGGCCCCAGTGTCCTGAAAGCCCGTACAGTCACAGGATCCCATGCTGCGATATCCTTCTGTGTAAATTCGTCAAAACTCCCGAGAACAGTCACCTCGAGGTCTTTTACCTGCAGTTCTTGGACAAGCCTTCTGACACTCTCATACAATCCCCCTGCTGAACGGGAAACTGGCCCAGTGAGATTGGCGGTGCGAATCATAAAAAAGGTTGGATATCAGACTTCTAGCGGGATCCGCAAAGCAATCTGTCACTTCTTGCAATCATGCAGAGAGTCTAGTTTTCTTAAGCGAAAATAGCCACTTTTTCCGAAACATGCATGCCATCCCCCCTCCCCTTAGAAAAGCCCTTAGTTTGGTTATTCCCGCACTATATCTAGGAATTGTTCTGCTTTATGACTGGGAGGCCGAATATGAGACGATCTCTCCCCCATTGCTTTCGATCGGGCTTCTGCTTTTTTCACTAGTGATGGGAACAATATGGGTTTGCACCTGGGGAATGATTTATTCCCTCGTGGTCATGCAAATCCTACTTAATCCTCAATTGTACGCGCTTTTAAGCGGAGGACTCTTGCCCCCCGAATTACACTCCCATAAATTTAGATTAGTTGGCTTTATCTGCACCGCATCATTCGCCTGTCTTTTTTCGTTTTTGCTGACAAAAACACGAAATAGTAGGGACAAACTGAATCAAATCATTCTCAGCATGCCTCTTCCAGTAATCATTTCAGACGTTAATGGTAACATTCTGAACCTTAATGAAAAAGCCTCTAGCATTTTTGAGCTTGGCGAAACAAAGGAATATCCAAATTATTTCGATCTTCTGGCCCCCAAAAGAAAACAAGGAAAATGCATTTCAGCTTATCTCTCCCTCTTTCAGATGGGCACTCAAGAGGGCACTCGTCTTGAACTAGAATTCAAGGGAAAGCCAACAATGGCTCAAGTAAGTCTCATTGACTCAAAGTCACGCCAACTTGTTACCTTACTATCCAATGAGAGCTAATTCTTGCTGCTCAAAAACACCATGTGATCTTTCTCGCCTTTTGCCCTCAGTCTACTTGCGCGTCATCACCCTGAGAATCAGGCGATCGAGCAGCCCAACTTTCTTTCTTGGTGCTATAGACGAAGCCTGAAGGGCCTCAGTGAGACCGGATGCAAAACAATCCGGCCCCCACTCCGAGATGATCTCACGACTTCTCAATTCCATCCGCGCTCGAGCATCCTCATCGGAGGAAATCCTCAACATCAGATCCGCTATCTGCTCTTGATTCGTTGGGTCAAATGTCCAGCCATTCTCCCCATCCTTCACGAGATCGACGGCACAGCCGCACCGATTGCTCACAAGGACGGGAAGGCCCGAGGCCATGGCTTCGTTGACGACCAGCCCCCACTGCTCGGTCGTACTGGCATGGATGAAGGCTCCAGCAGCGGCGTAGTAGGCGGGCAGCTCCTCATACTGCTTGAATCCAGGCATCTCCATCCAGTTCTGCAGACCAAGTTCCGAACGAAGCTTTTCCAACTTTGGTCGCATCTCACCGTCACCTAAAAGAACCAAGTCCCATGGCTTGTTAGTAAATGAAGTGGACGCTTTGTCCCAATAGCGTGCATAGGCGCGAATCAATCGTAGAAGATTCTTCTTCTCAATGAATCTTGCCGAGGCCAGAAAGTACCGACTCCTCTGTTGCCTTGGCTCCAAGCTCCTAGCTTTCTGCTCCTCTGATTTTTCCGCGAAAAATCTGTTATCCACGACGTCGTAACCAAGGAAAATTCGATCCGCAGGCATCCCCAGTGCCATTATGTAGTTTCGGTGAGGAGTTCCACCCACCAGCGCCGAGGAAAACAAGCCGATGATCCTGCGCTTGATCCACTCCTTAACGGGATTTCTAGCTTCATCCCACTGCGTCGACTCGGACATACAGATGACTGGAACAAAATGGAGAAGTCCCCAGTAGAGTGCAATAAGCGCCCCCCGATACCCCCAGCCAGGCACAACAACTGCATCGGGTTGATACTCATCCAGAACATGGAACAATCGGCTTTGAAATTCTTCGTTCGACAGATCGTGGCCTGCCCCATGCTCATTCAGCGTAACTCTCTTGAATCCTTCTGACTCGGAGGCTCTCCATGCATACTCGGTGCTCGAACTTCCGAACTCGACAGCCAGCAGCTCGCAAACTGCGGAGGC
>CAIKYN010000051.1 GCA_903831635.1 uncultured Spartobacteria bacterium | reverse complement strand
TTTTTCCAGCATACCGATCATGAAAATCCAACGCGCCCTCCTCTCCGTCTCCGATAAGACGGGACTCATCGACTTCGCCCGCGGCCTGCACGAGCAGGGTGTCGAGTTGCTCTCCACCGGAGGCACCGCCAAGGCGATCGCCGCCGCAGATATCCCAGTACGGGAGATCTCCGACTACACCGGTTTCCCCGAGATGATGGATGGGCGGGTGAAGACCCTGATCCCCAAGGTTCATGGCGGTCTTCTCTTCCTTCGCGACGATGCGAAGCATCAGGCGCAGGCTGCGGAGCATGGCATCCTGCCGATCGATCTCGTCTGCGTGAATCTTTACCCCTTCGAGGAGACCGTGGCGAAGAAAGGAGTGACGCTGGAAGAGGCCATTGAACAGATCGATATCGGGGGTCCCTCGATGATCCGTAGTGGCTCGAAGAATCACCGCTCCGTCACCGTCGTTGTCGATCCTGATGACTATCCCCGCGTCCTTGAGGCAATGAAGGCCGGCAATGGCGAGACCACTCCCGAACTGCGTGCCCGCCTGGCGGTGAAGGCTTTCGCCACCACCGGTGCCTATGACCGCGCCATCAGCTCCTATCTCGATAACGAGAGCGCTCCGGGTGAGACACTCTCCCTTGAATTCCCTCTGGCCGGACGCCTCCGCTACGGCGAGAACCCCCACCAAGAAGCAGAACTCTACGGCAGCTTCTTCGACTATTTCGAGAAGCTCCATGGCAAGGAGCTCTCCTTCAACAACATCCTCGATATCACGGCAGCCACCCGCCTGATCAGTGAATTTGAGAAGCCGACCGTCGCCATCCTGAAGCACACCAACCCTTGCGGCGTCGGCAGCGATGAGAACCTCGCCGAGGCTTGGGAGAAAGCCTTTGCAACCGACCGTTCCGCACCCTTCGGTGGCATCATCATCGCCAATCGTCCGGTCGACGAGGCGCTTGCCCGAGCGATTTCCGAGATCTTTAGTGAGGTCATCATCGCGCCCGAATTCACGGTCGATGCGCGTGCCTTGCTTCAGAAAAAGAAGAACCTGCGACTCATGCGCCTGTTGCAGGAAATTCCCGCCACGGATCGTGATATCCGCTCTGTCATCGGCGGCATGCTTGTCCAGGATGCCGATGTCTCCGCGAAAGAGGGCCCCGGAAGCATCGAGCACCATGTCGTCTCCAGCCGTCCTCCGACCAAGGATGAAATCGAGGCGATGGAATTCGGCTGGAAGGTCGTCAAGCATGTGAAGAGCAACGCCATCGTCTATGCCGGCAAGGATCGCACCCTTGGTATCGGTGCCGGACAGATGTCCCGCGTCGATTCCTCCAGGATCGCTGTCTGGAAAGCTGGCGAGGCCGGCCTCTCCCTCAAGGGAAGCGTTGTCTGCTCCGATGCCTTCTTCCCATTCCCGGATGGTCTCATTGCGGCTGCGGAAGCAGGAGCGACTGCTGCCATTCAGCCGGGCGGTTCCGTCCGTGATCCCGAGGTGATCGCCGCCGCCAACGAGCGTGGCGTTGCCATGGTCTTCACCGGCACTCGTCATTTCAGGCACTAACCAAAGAATCAAGGTGGGAGCATTCCTCGGCGTCAATATCGATCATGTCGCTACCGTGCGGCAGGCTCGTTACGCAAAAAACGCTAGCTCCATCAACGTCGAACCCGATCCCGTTGAGGCGGCGCTGGCCGCTGAACGGGGAGGGGCTATAGGCATCACCGCCCACCTGCGTCAGGATCGTCGTCACGTCGTTGACCGTGATATCTTCCGCCTCAAGGAGGCAATCGGAACCAAACTGAATCTCGAAATGGGCAACTCCCCCGAGATCGTGGCGATCGCCCTCAAGGTTCTTCCTGCTGATGTCTGTCTCGTCCCTGAGAGTCGTGAGGAGGTGACGACCGAGGGTGGGCTCGACTGTGTCACCCATCGCACTGCCCTCGAACCGACTCTCAAAGCCATGCGCGATGCGGGAATCCGCGTCAGCCTCTTCATCGATCCAGAGCCAGATCAGATCACCGCTGCGGTTGCGCTCGGGGCTCCCGTCGTGGAACTCCACACCGGAGCCTATGCCGAGGCATCTGGTGCCGCTCGTGAAGCCGAGCTAGTCCGCCTGATCGAGGCTGCCCGTCTAGCCACTGATGCCGGCATCCAAGTGAATGCCGGCCACGGTCTCAACTACACCAACGTCGGTCCGATTCTCACCCTTCCGAAGTTGGTGGAGCTGAATATCGGCCACTCCATCGTCGCGCGGGCTCTCTTTGTGGGTATAGAACAAGCGACTCGCGAAATGGTTCAGTGCTTGCGCTTTTAGCGCAGAGCTTTGTTGTTACTTGCTCGCCGTATTCATAGATACGGCTTCGCTCTCACGCCTTGCTCTGCATCTAAAATCCCTGCGCCAGCGATGGTGCTCGCTTGCTCCCGCAGGGCTTGCCAATTAGGTCCGCCTTTGGCGGCTACAACGCGCCTAGCCGTGAGGCTCGTTTCTGCCGCAGACCTCACAGGCTACAGTCTAATCCGCTAAACCCCTGCCGCCCAAAGGGCGGCTAGGCAGTCAGCGCCTCGCGTTCGTTGCCCAGTGCTCCCACCTTTTCCAAGAAGTCATCATAGGTTCCTAAGTAAGGGGTGACCTTGCCTTTGTTTACGTGGAGGACTTTGGTGGCCAGTTTGCGAATGAAGTGAACGTCGTGACTGATAAAGACCAGCGTCCCCTCGTAGGCGCTAAGCGCCATGATCAACGACTCCACGGTGTGGATGTCGAGGTGGGTGGTCGGCTCATCCATGAGGAGGAGGTTCGGTGGATCGACCAGGAACTTTACCAGATTTAGGCGTGTCTTCTCGCCGCCGCTCAAGACGGAGGTTTTCTTGTAGATGTCATCCTTCCTGAAGAGGAAGGAGCCCAGAATGCCGCGGGCATCATTCTCGGAGAGTTCTCCATTGGAGGCTCTGACCTCGTCGAGGATCGACTTGTTCGGATCGAGTGTGGCGGCGCGGTGCTGGCTGAAGTAGCCGATCTTCGCATTCGGTCCCTCGATCCGCTTCCCTTTCTGGAATTCAAGCACGCCGGCAAGGATCTTGAGCAAGGTTGATTTGCCTGCGCCGTTGGGTCCCACAAGGACAGTGCGCTCCAGGCGCTCGATGGTAAGATCGAGTCCCGAGTAGACTTTCCGTTCGCCTTGGGAGGTGGGATAGGCCATGTGGATCTCCTCAAGAATGACGGATCGCTGTCCCCCGCGCGGAGGTTGGGGAATCTGGAAGCGGAACGGTTTACGGGGAGGGAGTGGCTTCTCGATCAGGTCCATGCGCTCGATCTGCTTGAGCTTGCTCATGGCTTGGGAGGCCTTGGAGGCGACCTGACGGAAGCGGTCATAGAACTCGCGCAGATCGGTGATCTCCTTCTGCTGGTTCTTGTAAGCCGCATTCTGCCGCTCGTAGCGGGCATCCCGCTCCTCAAGAAAGGCGCTGTAATTCCCCGAGTACGACTGCAAACGGCACTCGGCGATCTCATAAACCGTCTGGATGATTTCATCCATAAATTGCCTGTCGTGAGAGATCAGGAGTACGGCGCCGGGATAGGTCTTGAGGTAATTCTGCAGCCAGAGCAGGGAGACAAGGTCGAGGTGATTGGTCGGCTCATCGAGCAGGAGCAAATCGGGCTCCATGACAAGAAGTCGGGCGAGATGGGCACGCATGACCCAGCCGCCACTCAGTTCCTTGGCCTTCCGTTCGAAGTCCTCCTGCTTGTAGCCCAGACCACCGAGGATCTTCTTTGCCTTGGCCTCGACCTTGGGGTCACTCAGGGCGGCATGCTTGGAGGAGGCTTCGCTATACTCCGGCGTATCGACGGTGCCCGCCTCTTCGAGTTCTCTGAGCTGTTTTTCGAGCGCGGGAATCTCTCCGGCTCTACCTGTGGCCACATCAAGGACGGTCTCATCGCCCGTGGCCTCGCCCTCCTGGGCGAGATGCCCGATCATCGTCCACTCATCGCGCTCGATCGTGCCCGAATCGGCTTCATCTTTTTTTAGCAGCAGGGAAAAGAGGGTTGATTTGCCAGCGCCATTGGGTCCGACCAAGGCGACGCGCTCGCCATAGTTGACCTGCATGTCGGCCTCCTCGAAGAGGGTGCGACCGCCGATGGTTTTTTTGAGTTTTTTGATCGTGAGCATTGGACTAGATAATCGGGAATGGGTGATGGGTAATTGGGATTCTCGCTTGGAAAGGGGATGGAATGATGCTGCAGCCTATTAGCCTAACAGTCTTCAGTCTAAACCCCTTACGGAATCGCTTTCAGTGATTCCGTGACCGCTGAGGTCACCATCTCGACGGTGATCTCCTTCATGCAGCGGAAGTCGATGGGGCATTTTCTGAGGTAGCAGGGGCTGCACTCGACCTTGCGCCTGATGATTCGGTGGGGAGGTTGAGTCACTC
>CAIKYN010000050.1 GCA_903831635.1 uncultured Spartobacteria bacterium | reverse complement strand
TGTTAACTAGGGGTTTTTTAACACAGTCTCCGGGAGCTTGATTCCAAGCAACCGGAGGCTGTTCAGCACCACAAGAAGGGTACTCCCCTCATGGGCTGCGACTCCGAGGGTGAGAGGCACTGGATAGATGAAAGCTGCGCAAACCATCACGAGGACTGTTCCGAGGGCAACGATGATATTCTGTGTGATGATACCCTTGGCCTGAATGCTGAGAAGACGGGCGAGGAGAAAGTTTTCGAGCCGATCGTTCATCAGAACCACCTCGGCCTGCTCGAGGGCGGCGTCGGAGCCGCGAGCCCCCATGGCCACACCGACATCAGCCGCAGCAATGCAGGGAGCGTCATTGACTCCATCACCGATCATCGCCACGCGCACTTTGCCTCCCTTCTTCAGATGCTCGATCGCCTCCACTTTCTTGTCGGGTGAAAGTTCGGACAGGATCTCCCCGATACCGACCTTCGCTCCGATTAACTCGGCAGCATCCCGGTGATCCCCTGTCAGCATCACGGTACGGACTCCCTGTTGATGAAGGGTCGCTAGAGTGAGGAGGGATTCCGGCCTGATCTCATCGGTAAAGACCATTCTTCCCAAGAGGGTCTCTCCGGCGACCCAGACGACGGCGCCGGCAGTTTTCCCAGCTGGTGGAAGGTCTCTCTTGGCAAATCGGTCAAGAGCCAGGACAAGTTTGCGACTCCCCATCACAAAAGTCTCACCGTCGATCTGGGCGCGTATTCCCTTTCCTAGGATTGTCTCGTAATTGGCTGCCTCCATGGCGGGGGTGCCCCAATTGGCGGCGATCTTCCGTATGGCTCGTGAGAGTGGATGCTCGGAAAGCCGCGCTAGAGAATGAGCAACCTGACGGAAGTGATCTTCATTTCCCTCAAAGAGATCGACCCCAGTAAGTGTCAGGTTTCCCAAGGTCAGGGTTCCTGTCTTATCGAGGGCGACGACGCCGACATTCGCCAGGGTTTCGATGGCGGCTCCGCCGCGGTAAAGGATGCCGCGGCGAGCTCCACTCGCGATGGCGGAGAGGATCGCCGAGGGGACTGAGAGGACGAGGGCGCAGGGAGAGGCGACCACCAGCAGGGTCATCGTGCGGTAGAAGGCACTGGCTGTGTTGTCGCGGGACTCGAAGGGGGAAAGTCCAAGGATCAACCACCAGACAAAAAACATGATGGTGCAGAGGGAGAGGATGACCCAGGTATAGCCGGTGCCGAACTTGTCGGTTAAGCGCTGGGAAGGGGCCTTGAGACTCTGGGCATTCTGGATAAGACGGATGATCTTTTGAAGGGAGCTTTCGCTTGAAGGGCGGAGCACCCGGCCTTCGAGGACTCCCCAGAGATTGATGGTTCCGGAGAGTGCCGTGTCGCCGGGGTACTTTGCCACGGGGATTGACTCGCCGGTCATGTTCGATTCATCACAGGCGCTTTCGCCCTTGATCACCTCGATGTCGGCGGGAATCTGTTCCCCGGTGGTGACAAGAACGATCATTCCCGGGAGGAGTTGCCCTACTGGAAGCTGTTCCTCAAGGCCTTCCTTCAGAACCCGTGCCGTCTTCGGGGCACCACGGAAGAGTGCGTCGATCGCTTTCTTAGTGCGTCCCATGGCGAAGTGCTCCATGGCACCGGAGGCCGAGAAGAGAAATAGGAGCAACGCTCCCTCCCTCCAGGCCCCGATGATTCCCGCGCCGACCGCCACGGCGAGCATGAGAAAGTGGACGTCGAGTTGTCCCTTCCTGAGGCGTTCCCAGGCATCACCCGCCGCATCCCATCCGCCGCAAAGATAAGCCAGCACGTAAAAAACTGTGGCTGCGCCGCGTAGTTGAAAGAGCAGTTCCAAGGTAAGTCCCAGAGCACCGAAGAAAAGGCATCCCGCTGCCAGGATCGCCATAAAACGCCATTCCTCGTGATCTTCCGGACTCCCGAACACTGCATGATCCCTCGCTGCGTATTTGGGGAGGAAGGTGGAGAAGAAGCTTCCTAGTCTGGTGAATAGGGAGGTGCGCTTCGAGACGAATGACATGACACGCACGCTACAAGTGTCAGCGTGAGAAAACAGGAGAATCTTCTTTTCTAGGGTCGTGCGTCAGTTTCCCATGAACTGATGAATCGACTTGTCTCTCCCAATGAACTTCCGGCTCTTGGTGCGGAATATGCTGCCAATGCGAAAAAGCTCGTGCTCACCAATGGATGCTTCGATCTCCTGCATACGGGACATGTCCGTTATCTGGAAGAGGCTCGCAGTTGCGGGGATGCACTGATCGTTGCAGTCAACTCCGACTCCTCGGTACGTGAACTCAAAGGACCCGAGCGTCCTTTGAATAACGAGTTGGATCGGGCCGAGGTGCTCGCGGCGCTTCGCTGTGTCGATCACGTGACGATCTTCACAGGCAAGCGGGTGACCGACGTGATCCGTCTCCTGAGGCCGGCTATTTATGCCAAGGGAGGCGACTATACGCTCGAGACGCTCGATCCCGGCGAGCGTGCCGCACTGGAAGAGGTTGGCGCGGAGATCAGTCTTCTGCAACTGGTCCCCGGACGCTCAACGACGGGAATACTGGATAAGATGAAGCAGTCTTCCTGAGAAGACCGAAGAAGAACATTAGACCTGATCAATAAAGCGGAGGGCCGATGAGACGGATCGCTGGATCGATCCAGCGCTGATCGGGGAAAATCAAGGGCGCGTTGGTGGAGATCACCGTGGCGCTGTTGAGAACGAACTCGGGATAGAAGCTGTCGCTAGCCGGTTCGTAGACCTTCTCTCCGGAGAAATATCCGTTGAGGCGATATTCGTAATTATTATCAGATCCGATCTTCTTCTGCTCGCGATCAGGGGCCAGTTTCTTCTGTTCGTTGAACATGACAAGTTGCGACTGCTTCCAGGGTTCTCCAGGCTTCTTGACCCATCCCCACATCTTGTAGTCGACCTTGTAGAAGCGACGGCCAATGAAGTAGTTCCCGGGAGTCTCCTTGGCAAGGGAGGCCGTGATGGCTGCTCGGTCTTGTGCGGATTGATAGATGATCGGTGTCTCACAACCTGTGAGCACGAGCAAAAGAAAGCAAAGCGCGATCTGAAGACCTGCCCGTGTCACAAGGGAAATGAGGTCGAGTCTCGCTGTCACCTCGGACTTTAGACAGAGACGCGCATCGGCATGAGCACGTAGAGAAAGCGCTGGGCCGAATTGATCTTGATGACGCCGGGGCTCATCTCGTCAATCAACTCAAGGGCGATGGTGTCGTCCGAGAGATTGCGGAGAGGATCAATAACGAACTCGGGATTAAAGGCGATCGAGAGATCACGACCCTTGTAGGCGACGGCAAGAGACTCTTTGGCTTCTCCAACCTCTGGGGTGTTGGAGGTGATATCGAGATTGTTCTTGGTGAAGTTGAGGCGAACGGAGCCGCTCTTGTCACTGCTAAGGAGGGCGACACGGCGGACCGACTGAAGCAGGGTTTCGCGTTCGAGGGAGACGCGTTCCTTGGCCTCTCCGGGAATCACTTGGCGATAGTTCGGATAAGTTCCGTCGACGAGTTTGGTCGCCAGCACCGTGGTTCCCAGATCAAAGGCGACGAGGTTGTCCCCGATATGCAGCCGGACCTCCTTGTCGTCGACAAGCAGACGCTGGAGTTCTCCGATCGCTTTGGTGGGAACGATAAAGTCACGTTCGTGACCGGCGGGGTACTTGATTTCACCAAGTTCTGCATCGCAGAGAGCAAGGCGGCGGCCATCGGTGGCAACCAGAGTCAGACGTCCATCGCGGAAGGAAAAGAGGATGCCGTTGAGAACATAGCGGGTTTCGTCGAGGGAGATAGCGTAGGAGGTCTTCTTAAGACCCTCCTTGAGATCGCCCTGCTTCATGGAGAAGCCGCGCGATTCCTCCAACGAAGGGAAAGCTGGGTATTCTTCCTTGGAGAGACCAAAGACCTTGAAGAAGCTTGCTCCGCTGCGGATCGAAGTAATGTTACGGGAATCGGTTTCGAGTTCGATCTCCTCGGCTGGAAGTTCGCGGATGATCGAGAGGAGGCGCTTGGCAGGCAATGTGGTCGATCCGGACTTCTCGATGGAGGCGGGGGTCTCTGTGCGGACGCTGACATCGAGATCCGTAGCCGTGAGTTGAAGACCTGTCTCGGTCGTTTCGAGCAGCACATTGGAGAGAACAGGCAACGTAACCTTGTTGGAGACGATGTTTTGAATGCGCTGGAGGCCGTCGAGAAGGGCTTGCTTGGTGACCGTTAGTTTCATGGATAAAGTGATGGGTGATGGGCCGCTAAGGCCAAACTATGTGCATAGTTTCCTAAGGGGGCGCCTGTCAAAGCGATTCGCTGAAGAAGAGAGCGAATAATGCCCGGAAACCACTACCGCTGGAGTTGCTGGTCCAGAAGACGCACCAGATGTCGGGTCTTGGAGTCTTTCTCCATCTGCGCCTTCACGAGTTTGCAGGCGTGAATCACAGTGCCGTGATCCTTGCCTCCGAAGGCGCCTCCGATCTCCACTAATGTGGAGGGGGTCATTTCCCTGGCCAAGTACATGGCGACCTGACGTGGGTAGGCGATGGAGGCTGTCCGCTTCTTGCTGGTCATGTCGGCCAGGCGGATGTCGAAGTGCTCCGCGACCTTCTTCTGAATCTGGTCGATCGTCACGGCCTTGCGAGCCTGCTCTTGAAGAACATCGCGCAGGAGGTGTTCCAGAGCATCGGTGGTGAGTGATTGACCGCTGAGGGATTTGTAAGCGGCGACGCGCATGAGCGCACCCTCGAGTCGGCGAATGTCGCTGCGGATCTTGTCCGCCAAGAATTCCAGGACCCAATGCTCGATCTCGATGTGCATCCTGGAAGCCTTTCCTTGAAGAATCGCAATGCGGGTCTCCATGTCGGGGGGTTGGATCTCCGCCGTCATTCCCCACTCGAAGCGGGAGACAAGGCGCTGCTCTAAGTTGGCGATCTCGCTGGCTGGCCTGTCGCTGGAGAGAATGATCTGCTTGTGTCCGTCGTGAAGCGCACCAAAGGTGTGGAAAAACTCCTCCTGAGAGCGCTCTTTTCCTGCAAAGAACTGGATATCATCGATCATCAGGATGTCAGCCTGACGGTAGCGCTTGCGGAAGGCCACGAGGGCATTGTTCTGGATCGCGTCGATGAACTCATTGGTGAACTGCTCGCTACGAAGGTAAACGACGCGGGCATTCTTCTTCACCGAGAGGATGTGGTGACCGATCGACTGGAGAAGATGGGTTTTTCCGAGACCACTGCCTCCGTAGATAAAGAGAGGGTTGTAGGTGCGGGCAGGAGCGTTGGCAACGGCTTGTGAGGCGGCGTGTGCAAACTGGTTGTTGGCCCCGACGATGAAGCTTCCGAAAGTGTATGAGGGATTCATTCCTGAGGCCGCAGGGGCTATGGAATGGGAGCGCTGAGTGGTTACGGGCGTAGAGGGCTTGGAAGCTGTGGTGGCTTCCTCTTCGTCGGTGGTTTCCGCGGTAACCTGTCCGGACTCCTGGGTGCATTCCAGACGGAGTTCCCTCGGTCCACCGTGCACTTCTTCCAAGGCGGAGGAGAGGAGGCTGGAGTAATTACTTTCGATGAAAAACTGGTGGATGGGATTAGGTACTCCGAGTGTCACGGAATCCGCCGTTGACGCGATGACCGAGACATTGCTGAACCAACGGTCGAAGCTGTCCGCGCTCACCCGACTACGGATGACGTTGGAAAGGCTCTGCCAGAGTTTGGCGAGGGGAGGCATCGTCGGATTGAGAGAGAGCTCCGAGGTGTTGGCGAAAGGGTCGTTCAAGGTAAGGGAAAGATTTTGGGGGAGGAGCAGATTAGCAAGCCACCCTTCCCCCCCCTCAAGCAGAAATCCTCCCCGGGGACCTTTTTATTTTTTTAAGCTGCCGGAAAAACCTTGACCCGAGATGGAGGTCAACTGCTCCGGTTTATTTTCGTGGTATCGAGCGGAAGGGGAGGGCTATCGCAAGGGTCGCCGTACAACCGATCAGGACGTACCAGGGCCAAGCCACCTCCGGCCACCATGCCGGCATCCAGCGCCCGAAGTCGATAATTCCGGGGAGATGGACTTTTCCAACCAAAAACACCGCGACAATGCCACCGAGCATGGCGACGACATTCGCCCGGTCGTTGCCCCTGGTGCCGGAAAGCATTCCAAGCAGGAAGATTCCAAGAAGAGAGCCGTAGGTGTAGCCAAGGATCCCGATCGCGATCGGGATGATGGTAAGACGAGGGTCATGGAGTACCGAGTAGGCTGCCATGGTTCCGATCAGCACCATCAGCAATCCAAAGACCAGGGTGGCAACCCGGGCGGCGCGGACTGAGGTGCGGTCGTCGGCCTTGGGATTGAGGTAGGGAAGGTAGAAATCGGCAGTGAAACTGGTGGCGAGTGCGTTGAGTGCCGCTGAGGTGGATCCCATCATGGTGGCAAAGACTCCCGCAATGATGAGCCCCCGGAGGCCGGTTGGCAGATTGCCCACGATGAAATCCGCAAAAATCTCATTATCAGGAATATGCGGAGCTCCTCCTCCCGGACCTGCATAGTAGAGGGCCAGCAGGATGCCGACTCCCAGGAAGGCGAGGGCAATGGGAATATCCGCCAACCCACTCACAATCAGCGAAAGGCGGGAGCGTCTGATGTCTGGGGCGGTCAGTAGGCGCTGGACCATATCTTGGTCAGTGCCGTGCGTGGCCATCGTGAAAAAGGTGGAGCCAATGACGGCCGCGAAAATCGTGTAGGGTTCCTCCAGCATCCCGGTCAGCGCCTTCCCAAAGGGTAGGGAACTATCCCAGCCAAGTTGGATCCAGCGAAGATGATCCCAGCCACCGATTAGATGGCTCGTTGCCTCAACCCCTCCGAGTTGATGAAGCAGGAACCAGAGAACAAAAACAACGGAGCCCAGCATCAGGGTTGCCTGAATCAGATCAGTCCAGATCACGGCCTTGATCCCGCCAGCCATCGTGTAGGCGGTGGTGACCAGCGTCACAAAAAGGATGCCCCAGAAGTAGGTGGCGAGTGTCACCGGAAGATCCGGGAAGA
>CAIKYN010000049.1 GCA_903831635.1 uncultured Spartobacteria bacterium | reverse complement strand
TTGGCAGATTTAGGAAACGGCCTCGCCAATCTCTGCCTGGTTGCCAATGACGGCGCCATGAAGGATCTGCGCAAGGAAGCGGAGCAATACTATCCTGTCGCTTCAGCTGCCGCATGGAGAAGCATTACTCCGATTTCCAGAGCGGCTGCGCGTAGCGTAGCTCGCAACGGAGTTTTCCTCTGCGGCGATGCGGCTCGCGTCGTCGAACCCTTCACAGGAGAAGGAATTTCTTTCGCCCTGAGGAGCGGGGCGCTTCTTGGGGGGATTATGAACTCAGGTGCATCCGACTCTCCCGGTATACTTCTCAAGAAGGAGGAACTCTACCGAAGGGAACACCGCGATCTTTACAGAAACGGCCTCTTGGTGAACCAACTGACACGCCTTCTTTCAGAGCATCCACATATAGCCCACGCACTTGCTCCCCTCATCCTTCGATATCCTGAACTTCTCTCCTATCTGACTCGAAAGGTTATCCGTTAGCCCTTATAATGTAGTACATTGTTTTTGTATTAATTATTGAAATCTTTTAGCTTTAGTCCTTTGATCCAAGAGTAATCCAAAAAAATATGTCCGTAGAAATTCTCTCTCGTATTCAGTTCGCACTGACGGTCTCCTTCCATTTCCTCTATCCACCGATGACCATCGGGCTGGGAATGCTGCTTGTCATTATGGAGGGTCTCTATCTGAAGACCAAAAACCCCCTCTTTCACCAGCTTGCCCACTTCTGGACACGGATCTTCGGTCTAATTTTCGCGATTGGTGTGGCGACTGGCATTGTGATGGAGTTCGAGTTCGGGACGAACTGGGCGGCCTACTCCCGTTTTGTTGGTGATATCTTTGGCAGCGCCCTGGCTGCAGAAGGTATCTTTGCTTTCTTTCTTGAGTCGGGTTTCCTGGCCCTTCTCCTTTTCGGCTGGGACAAGGTCGGCCCAAAGATGCACTTCTTCGCAACGTGCATGGTCTGCCTGGGATCACACTTCAGTGCCATCTGGATCCTGATTGCCAACTCCTGGATGCAGACCCCGGCCGGGTATCATTTGGAAAAGATCGTCGGAAGTGTTCATACGCGACTTCCCGAGGGCTATATCGTTCAGGCTTCCGATTTGGGGCATGTTCGCGCAGTCGTTGATAATTTCTGGGCAATGATTGCCAACCCCTCTTCGATGAACCGCATCTGTCATGTCGTCTTCGGATCATGGCTTGTAGGATCCTTCTTGGTCCTCAGTATCTGTGCCTGGTATCTGCTAAAAGGTCGCTTCACGACCTTTGCCCGCACATCAATGACCGTGGCAGCATGTTTTGCTGCCTTCACGACCGTACTGCAATCCATTAGTGCTGATTCCACCGCCCGCGGTGTGGTCCGCACTCAACCGATCAAACTCGCCTCCATGGAGGGTGTCTACGAGACCCATGACTACACACCGATGACCCTTTTCGGATATGTCGACACAAAGAATCAGACTGTCCATGGCCCTCAGATTCCAGCCCTCCTGAGCTTCCTCTGCTTCCATAACTTTAAGCAACCCGTGCAGGGACTCCTCTCGATGCCAAGTGATGAGTTCCTTGCTGCTCGTAATCCCGGTCTTACCAAGGAAAAGCTCGCTGAGATTCGTCCGAATTATTGGCCCGTCGTCGGAGCCGTCTTTCAGACGTATCATCTTATGATCGGCATCGGATCAGCGGTCTTCGGCCTCTCCTTCCTGGCACTCATGCTCCTCTGGAGAGGATGGCTCTTCAGGTCTGATAATCCCATTATCCGTGCGCTTCTCTGGATCTATGTTTTTGCCGTGATTGCTCCCCAGATCTGCATGCAGGCGGGTTGGTACACCGCTGAAATGGGACGCCAACCTTGGATCGTCTATAATCTCCTGCGGACCTCCGACGGCCTTTCCCGTGCGGTTCATGCGAATCAGGTGGTCTTTTCCATCATTCTCTTTGCCCTTATCTACACCCTTCTCTTCATCACCTTCATCTACCTGTTAAACAATAAAATCCAACATGGCCCTGATGAGGATCAAGATCATCACACCAAGGCTCCCGGAGTGAGCGAGGCAATCGCAGCAGGCCTCTTTACACACAAGGGACGCGCCTCCAGCCAGGAGTAACTAGAACCACCATCTGCTCCCAGCCATGCACCATCTCGCTCATTTTCTTAATCTGAACATCGTCTGGTTTATCCTAGTTGGAGTCCTCTTCACAGGATACGCGATCCTGGATGGCTTCGACTTCGGCGTCGGAATCCTCCATCTCTTTGTGAAG
>CAIKYN010000048.1 GCA_903831635.1 uncultured Spartobacteria bacterium | reverse complement strand
GCTTCACTTTTCCATCTCTTTACTTTTACCAACATGCTCCTCTATCCCGCGATTGATCTTATGGATGGTCAGGTTGTCCGCCTGGAACGCGGCCTGGCTGCAAAAAAAACCGTCTACAGTGACGATCCCGTCGCCATGGCACTGAAGTGGCAGGCTGCGGGTGCGGATTGGATCCATCTTGTCGATCTGGATGCAGCCTTCGAGGGGAAGAGTCGGAACCTTGAGGTGATCCGGGAGATCACGAAGGCCGTCTCCGTGCCATGTGAACTCGGTGGAGGGATGCGTGATGCCGGATCGATCGAGGCCGGATTGGCTACCGGTGTTCGCCGGGTCATTATTGGTACCAAGGCGGCCGAACCGGGATTCCTTGCGGAGGCAGCTGGTGCCTTCGGTCCTGCACGACTTGCCGTGGGTATTGATGCCAAGGATGGGAAGGTTGCCGTGAAAGGATGGGTCGAGACGATGGAACTTACCGCTCTCGACCTCGCTCGTGAGGCTGTGAATGCCGGGATCCGGACCATTATCTATACCGATATCGCCACCGATGGGATGCTGCAGGGGCCGAACCTTGCCGCTATGCATGAGATGGCCACGGCCGTTCCCTGTGACTTGATTGCCAGCGGGGGAGTCTCGGGACCGGAGGATCTACGGCAACTTGCAACGATCCCCGGAATCCATGGAGCGATCATTGGCCGTGCCCTTTATGAAGGTCGGATGCCCGAAGATCTCAGAACCATTTTGGAATGATTCTAATCTAAAGAATTTCCTCGTTCTGGTTCTCCCTATTCGGCTCCTTTCAAGAATCTTAGAAACCGATGCCCAGGTTCTTCCATGAACTCAACGAGCAGGAGATCCTTGCTCTCGCGATTACCTCGGAAGAGGACGACTCAAGGATCTATGGTCAGTTTGCCGAGCGACTGAAAGGACAGTATCCTGCCACGGCACGGACGCTGATCACGATGCGGGATGAGGAGTTGGGCCACGCTCATCGTCTTATGGAAACCTTCAAGGCCTCCTATGGAGAAAATCTTCCATTCGTCCGACGCCAGGACGTAAAGGGTTTCATCTCGCGCAAGCCACTCTGGCTCTCTCAACTCCTGACGATTGATCAAGTCCGAAAAGAAGTCGAAACAATGGAGTATGAGGCCCGAAGATTTTACGAGGCTGCCGCCAAACAAACTTTAAATCTTAATGTCCGCAAACTCCTGAACGAGCTTGCCCTGGTCGAAGCTTCCCATGAGGAATTGGCCGCCGGATTCCGTGAATACTTGGAGAAGAGTGGGGAACTGGATGTGGAGCGCGAAACCGAGCGCCGGATGTTCATCCTTCAGTACATCCAGCCCGGTCTTGCCGGACTGATGGATGGCTCTGTCTCGACCCTCGCTCCCGTCTTTGCAGCAGCCTTTGCGACGCGTGACAGCCATGACGCTTTTCTTGTTGGTCTGGCCGCTTCCATCGGGGCAGGTATCAGCATGGGATTTGCCGAGGCACTTTCCGATGATGGGGTTCTCAGCGGTCGCGGTCATCCCTACATTCGCGGAACCATTTGCGGGCTGATGACAACGCTCGGGGGTATCGGGCATACACTCCCCTTCCTTATTCCCGGGTTTGGCGTAGCCATGGCGGTTGCCGTTGCCGTCGTGGCTGTCGAGTTGGCCGCGATTGCCTGGATCCGCCACAAATATATGGATACCCCCCTGCTGGCGGCCACCTTTCAGGTGGTGGTCGGAGGAGTACTGGTCTTTATCACCGGCATCCTGATTGGATCGGCCTAGTTTGGTAATAGAGGACTAGTAATAAGTTTTAGGAAATGAGGGAAAAGGGTGATTCAACTCTTTCCCCATGACCTATCCCCAGGATCCGATGCACTGATCAAAGGATCAGCCCTAGTCCTGCTTGAACTTGGAGTGTCCCTCTTTCTTGATTGGTCCGATGGTGGCGAGCAGGGCTTTTGCCTGATCGTACTTGCCACTCTTCACGGCCTCTTCAATCTGGTTGAAGGCTTCGGAAAGTTTGTCCATCTGCGCCTTGTAGTCGGTCAGGAATTTCTCCCGATCCGCTTGGGGAATCGAGCCTGTCTTCCGGGGGGCCAATCCCTTCGAGTCGGAGGCAGCCTTCTTAAGAGTTTCGAGGAGGGTGATGCTTTCCTGCTGTTTCGTGGAATCACCAACCTGCTGGGAGAGCTGTTTCATGCTCCGGGCCATGATCTGCATCTGCTTCTCAAGTGGCGTATCCTCGTCAGCTCGTAGTGAAAACACCGAAAGGATCAACGAGACGGCGATGAGAAGACTGCGAATTTTCATAGGATGATGTGCTGTGGATGGGTGAGGGGAAGTACCATTCCTTAGGCTATCACGATATTCACGAGTCGTCCCGGGACGACAATCACTTTCTTTACTTCCTTTCCTTCTAGGTGCTCTGCGAGTGCTGGATCAGAGAATGCAGCCTTCTCCACGCTCTCCTTATCTGCTCCCGTAGGAACCGTGAGATGGCCCCGAACCTTGCCATTGATCTGCACCGCATAGGAGATCTCATCAACAACCAGATACTCCTCGTTCCATGCTGGCCAGGCTGACTGAGAGGCGAGTCCTGTGAATCCAGCAAACCTAACTGCGAGGAGGGACCAGATCTCCTCAACCAGGTGGGGAGCAAAGGGGCTGAGTAGCGGGAGGAAGAGGCGGAGTGCTTCCAGCGGGCGGGGCTTCGCATTGGTGAACTCGTTCGTGAAGATCATCATCTGGGAGATCGCCGTATTGAAACTGAGCGACTCGATATCCTGAGTCACCTTCTTGATTGTGGCGTGCAGGACGCGGCGTTGGCCTGCAGTAAGTTCTCGTTCCGCAAGATCCTCGGAGAGGACCCAATTTCCTTCCTGATTCTCCGTCATCGCCATGCGCCACACTCGTGCCAGGAATCGGTAGACTCCCTCGACACCGGTCATGCTCCAGGGCTTCCCATGCTCCAAGGGGCCCATGAACATTTCGTAAAGTCGGAGCGCGTCGGCACCGTATTCGGCAACGACAGTATCGGGATTGACCACGTTGCCACGGCTCTTCGACATCTTCTGACCATCATCACCGAGGATCATTCCCTGGTTAACCAGTCTCTGGAATGGCTCCGGGGTCGTCAGGTGTCCGAGATCAAAGAGCACCTTGTGCCAGAAACGGGCATAGAGTAGATGCAGAACGGCGTGCTCGGTGCCTCCCACATAGAGATCAACTCCACCTGGAGTTCCTGTTCCGCCCATCCAGTATTGCTCTGCTTCCTTGCTGATAAAGCGCTCCGGGTTCTTTGGATCGCAGAAACGCAGGTAGTACCAGCAGGAGCCAGCCCACTGGGGCATCGTGTTCAGCTCGCGACGAGCAGTCTCGGAGTAACGAACCCAGTCCACAGCCTTCGAGAGTGGGGGCTCGGCGGTTCCTGTCGGTTTGAAATCATCCATCGCGGGAGGTTCCACAGGAAGCTCGCTGGCATCGAGAGGCCGGTGGCTTCCCTCTTCCCAGACGATAGGGAATGGCTCGCCCCAGTAACGCTGACGGGAGAAAAGCCAGTCGCGAAGCTTGTAAGTGATGGTGCCTTTTCCGAAGTTTTGCTCCTCAAGCCAGGTGATCATCTTCCGCTTGGCTTCCGGAGTCCTGAGCCCCTCCAGCAGACCCGAATTCACGGCGATTCCTTCACCGCTAAAACAGCCCGATTTTTCGCTCGGGGCTTCATCAGGACGAACAACTTCACGGATGGGAAGTCCGAAGGCTACGGCGAACTCATGATCGCGTTCATCATGAGCCGGGACTGCCATGATGGCACCGGTCCCATATCCCGTGAGGACATAATCGGCAATCCAGACGGGAATCTTCTCACCGTTGAACGGATTGATCGCAGAGATGCCAAGTGAGACCCCGGTTTTTTCCTTTGCGAGGTCGGTGCGCTCTAGGTCGCTCTTTGCGGAGCAGGCTTTCTTATAGGCGGTGACCGCTTCGGCCTGGTACGGAGCAGTGATCGTCTCGACCAGCGGATGCTCCGGAGCCAGCACAAGGTAGGTGGCCCCAAAAAGTGTGTCGGGACGCGTGGTGAAGACTGTCACGGTTTCTTCAAAACCTTCGAGGGCGAATCGTACCTCGGCACCTTCGCTTCGACCAATCCAATTGCGCTGAAGCAGTTTGATCGATTCAGGCCAATCCAGGCCGTCAAGATCGTCGATCAGACGCTCCGTGTAGGCGGTGATCCGGAGCATCCATTGGCGCATTGGCCGACGCTCGACGGGGAATCCTCCCACCTCGCTCTTGCCATCCACGACCTCCTCGTTCGCCAGTACGGTTCCAAGTTCGGGGCACCAGTTAACCGGTTTGTCAGAAACAAAGGCCAGACGGACGCTATCCGGGTCATCCCCAGTGTACGTGGAGATGGGTTCCGCGCGGTTCGTGGCGGGATTTACCCAGGCATTGTAAAGTTGGAGGAAAATCCACTGAGTCCAGCGGAAGTACTCAGGGTCGGTTGTACTGATTTCCCGTGACCAGTCGTAGCTGAAGCCTAGGGACTGGAGCTGGGTGCGGAAGTTGTCGATGTTCCGCTGGGTCGTGATCCGGGGGTGCTGTCCCGTTTTGATCGCATACTGCTCGGCGGGAAGGCCGAAAGCATCCCATCCCATAGGATGAAGGACGTTATCACCCTTCAGTCGGTGATAGCGGGCGAGAATATCGGTCGCCGTGTATCCCTCGACATGGCCCACATGGAGACCATCGCCGCTCGGATAGGGAAACATATCGAGCACGAAGTATTTCTTTGCCTCGGCACGGAAATCGGGATCCCCGGGATTGGCGGCTCGGAAGGCTCCGCTCTCAAGCCAATGCTTTTGCCAGCGGCCTTCGAATTCGGGAAAAGGATAGTTCTTGCGG
The DNA here is from genome assembly GCA_903831635.1 of uncultured Spartobacteria bacterium. Lineage (GTDB taxonomy): Bacteria > Verrucomicrobiota > Verrucomicrobiia > Chthoniobacterales > UBA6821 > UBA6821. The sequence goes on along the minus strand of CAIKYN010000048.1, from coordinate 760 downwards.
GTAACGGACATCTGGTTCGAAGTAGTAGATGTCCATGGAAACTGAAAACAACCCGTCCGCCAAGCTGAGTCAGCACGAAAAAACAGAGATTCTTCTGGCCACTAGAAACAAGCATAAGACCCGCGAGATCCAGACCATGCTCGGGGAGGGGGTCCTTGTCACCGACGCCACCCAGCATGACCACCTTCCTGAGATTGAGGAGACGGGTGTCACTTTTGAAGAAAACTCCAAGCTCAAGGCTGAGGGGATTTCCCGTCATGTCTCAGGGATCGTTCTGGCAGATGACTCAGGACTCGAAGTCGATGCGCTGGGAAAAGAGCCCGGTGTCTACTCTGCCCGCTATGCCGGCCCCGGTTGCACAGACGAGCAGAACACCGCTCTAGTGCTCAAAAAGATGAAAGGCTTTCCTGACGAAGTCCGTACGGCACGCTTCCGCTGCGTGCTGGCAGTGGCCGAGAATGGCATCACCCTGGCGACTTTCGACGGCACCGTGGAGGGAATTCTGGCTCATGAGGTGAGGGGAGAGGGTGGATTCGGCTACGATCCCATTTTCATGCCGATTGGTTACAAGGAATCTTTTGGGGAACTTTCCTCCGAGATCAAACACAGCATGAGTCACCGGAGCAGGGCGCTTGCCCAGTTCCGCGAGTGGTGGGCATCCAGAAAAAGCTAAAAAGTAAACGGATCTACTCCATGGAAGCACCTGACTCCTATTCCAGAGCTTTGGGACTGATCGTGCATCTTGCTGACGGGATCGGTG
>CAIKYN010000047.1 GCA_903831635.1 uncultured Spartobacteria bacterium | reverse complement strand
GAGGCGCAGCAGTTCCTTCGCGATGGCTGGCGGCGTGATAATCACAGCCAGGGCAAAGCTGAATTCCTCGACCCGTTGCCGATTGATTCCCTGAAGCATTCCGACGGAGATTGTGGTGCCCGAGCGGGAGAGACCGCGAAACGGTAGGCAGAAGCCCTGCGAAACGCCGATCCAGATCGAGGAGACGAGCCCTAGGGAACGAGTGCCATGACTTCCACGGAGATGTCCTGCTGTCAGAATGAGCAATCCTGCAGAAAGCAGTGCTCCCCCGACTAACGGAAGGTGCCCGAAGAGATCCTCCATTTCATCCTTGCTGCTGCCGTGCATGAAGACCTTCTCAATGAGAACCTTGAGGGCTAAACCGACGACCAGGGTTGCGAGCGTCGCCACAATGACATTCACGGTTGTCTCTTTGAGGCTTGCGGCATTAGCAAAGAAGGTCCGCCTCCATGCCTTCCAGAAGTATGCAATGACAGCCACCATGGTACCGGTGTGAAGCATCACGAGCAGAAAGGTCATCGTCGGGCTGGAAGGATCGAGTCCCATCAGTTTTTCAGCCACGATGACATGGGCCGAACTGGAGACGGGGAGGAGTTCGGCAGCCCCTTGGACGAGGCCTAGAAAGAGAATCTGAAGCAAGTTGGGTTCCATGGAGAGGGAGTATTCCGCAATACGATGAATGTGGAAATCAGGAAATCTGGAAAATGCAGTGTGAAGAAACCCTGATCACCAGATCTTTCTGTCGACATCGGATCATCCTGGAAAACCTCTTCCTTGGACTGGTGAGAGTGTCATTTTTCGAGCGAACTTCCATTGAGCCCCCGGGATGTCTTCATCCTCCTCCGGCTCTCGAGATTTCCATCTTGATCATGCAGTTCTGAGGTCGCGCTTTTTTGCGGAGAGTGTGGTGAAGACCATGACCCAGAATGATTGGGCAACAATGAAGAATGGCACCCCCAGTGCGGCCGGAAGGGAGTAGATGATCGAGACAAGTGGAATCCAGACCATCCAGTTTGCCATCAGCACGGGAAAAATTCTCAAGGCATAAAAAGTCACCGGATGATGTCCTCTGAATCCTTCAAGGGTGAAGGAATGATCTCTCCAGATGAAGACGCAGACGGCCTGAGGCATTGCCAGCAGAGGACAGTAGAGGAAGGCATCGACGAGAACCTTCTTCATAATGACTAGAGTCGAATCAGAGGGTCCGAAAAGTGCATATTGCAGACGATAAAAGAGATCGACTTGCATGCCGATGAGTCCCCAGAAGGGAATGGCGAAGAGGAGTCGTTGCCCCAGAGTGGTTGAGTTGACAACCGCTTGGCGCGGAATCAGGAGTCGAAGGAACTCGGGTAGGATCGCCGATGCGGCTGAGGTGCCGATAAAGGAAAAGAGAAATCCCCAGTGGCTGCGAAGAATGGCCAGTTTTTCAAAGGCGACTCTGGCTCCGGGACTCAGAAAGTAAGCTGCGGCCATGAAGGCCATGAGGAACTGAAGGAGTAAACCCGGGATCAGGTTGGCTCGGAGCGCTCTAAGGGATTCCTCCCAAGCTACTCGGATCACCTGCTTCTGAAGATGCTTCATCTCTTGGGAATGAACTCTTGGGCCTCGGCTACAAAGAAGAAGAGCTTCCTTTGCAGGAAGCTCTTCGAGAACAGTGGCACAAGGAATCGTGCCGAAAGTTGATTTGTGCGATTAACGTTTGGAGAATTGGAAGCGCTTGCGGGCACCTGGGCGACCTGGCTTCTTACGCTCACGCCTGCGGGGATCGCGGGTCAGGAGTCCGTCTGCCTTGAGGAGGGGACGATCAGCCTCGTTGAATTCGTTGAGGGCGCGCGCGATTGCGAGGCTGAGTGCTCCAGCCTGGCCTTGGAGACCGCCACCGGAGGTCTTGGCCTCGACATCATAGGACTTGATGGCATTCACGACCTCAAGAGGCTTGAGGACGGTGTTCTGCATCGAGATCGTGGTGAAGTAATCCTCGAAGCTCTTGCCGTTGACGCTGATCTTTCCGGAACCCGGAGCGATTTGGATGCGAGCGACTGCCGTCTTGCGGCGTCCTGTGGTGGCGGATTTAGCGGTGGCCATGATTAGTTTTGTGAAAATGAATTACTTGGCGGGCTGCGGATTCTGAGCCGTGTGAGGATGCTCGGAACCCTTGTAAACCTTCAGCTTGCGGTAGACAGTGCTTCCGAGGCGGTTGTGAGGGATCATCCCCTTGACCGCGCGCTCGATGAGGAGCTCGGGACGGCGCTCGCGGCGCTGGCGGAAGGTCTCGGACTTGTGGCCTCCGACGAATCCGGAGAAGCTCATGTAGCTCTTCTGGGTCTCTTTCTTGCCGCCGATCTGGACTTCAGCCGCATTGATCACTACGACAAAATCGCCGGTGTCGACATGAGGAGTGAAGATCGCCTTGTGCTTGCCGCGAAGCAAGTTGGCGGCCTGGACGGCGACATGGCCGAGGTATTGGTTCTTGGCATCGATCACCCACCATTGGCGTTTGACCTCGGGAGCTTTAGCGGAAAAAGTCTTCATTCGGATTTCGGGAAAGGAGGTAAAGAGTAGGGAGAGACGCTGCGGGTGTCAAAGAGTAAAAGTGTTTTTTTAGAGCCCCCCCTTTTTCATTCGTTTTTCGGTCTCCTCAGGCATCCTTATTTGATCATGCCATCTATCAGCTTTCTCGGAACGGGTTCCGGCTTCCCCGATGCCGACCGCTTCTTCGCCAGTTCGCTTCTGCTCTTGAAGGAGAAACATCTGCTTATCGATGCGGGGGAACCGTGTGTTCATTCCCTGCGAGACCGGGGAACCTTGATTCGAGATCTCGATGCTCTCCTCATCACGCATGGGCATGTCGATCATATCGGAGGCCTGCCCGCCCTCCTGCAGGGTGCAATGCTCCTGGGTCGAAAAAAGCCCCTTGAGATCGTTCTTCCCGAGGAGATGATTGCCCCGATCCGTGCCTGGATCAGCGCTCTTTATCTCACGGAGGAGGGACTTGGGTTTCCGATTGCATGGCTGGCATGGCGTGATCGTGAGTCCTTGTCGCTGGGTGATGGGGCTCTCTCCGTGAAGCCGTTTCGCAATCGTCATCTTGAGGTGTGCTATCGCTCCCTCCATGGATCGGATGCCGAGAGGCCTTGTAACTCTTACTGTCTCGAAATTATCGCGGATGATTTCCGGGCAATCTTCAGCGGTGACCTCTCCTCGGCTGAAGATCTTGCGGAATTGGTAGCCACACCTGCCAATGTCCTTGTCAGTGAACTCTCGCATGTAAGCCCCAAGGAACTTGCAGCTGTTCTCCATGTGGCCGACATCCAGGCTCTCTGTATGATTCACCTTTCCGAGGATTTAGCGAGTGAGTCGACGGAACTACGCGTGAAGATGGAAGACCTTCTTCCCAAGATCGCCGATGTTTTCATCCCAGAGGATGGCGAGATCCTCGATTTTTAGGAACTCGGCAGTTTAGCGATGCCCGGGTTGAGGCGGTATTTCCATCTCGATCACGGG
>CAIKYN010000046.1 GCA_903831635.1 uncultured Spartobacteria bacterium | reverse complement strand
TTTTTCAACTCCACCATATCGGCGGCTGCAGCAGTTGCGGTTTCTCCCCGTTGGAAACACTCGCCCAGATCTGCGCACGCAACGGCGGACTCGATCCTGTTGTCGTCCTGGGTGAAATCAAGGAGGGGCACCTCAAGGATGAAGCGCTCCTCATCTCACCGACCGATCTTCACACAAAAATCCTCAATCCTGCGATCCGACACACCAACGATTCATGCCTACGCCTTTTGGACATCCGCACCCGTGAGGAGTTCGAGGCGGTGGCGATTCCCGGCAGCTGCTTCATGACGCAAGAGATCATGCAGGAGGCCATCAACTGGCCCAAGGAGACAGAGATCATCTTGGTCGACCATACCGGAACCCGTGTCCTTGATGCCGCCGCCTACTTCGCAGGCCATGGATTCACTCAGGTGAAGGGACTTAAGGGCGGAATTGATGCCTACTCCGAGCAGGCGGATCCCTCTCTTCCCCGTTACACCACCGAGGCCGCATAAGTCATGGAAAACAACCCAACAAAAGAATCAATCTCATCGACTCAATCCGTCGAGGAAGCCGCCAAGAATCCGAAAAATCTTGGTGAGATGGAGGGGGCAGACGCCGTCGGCACCGTGGGTCGCAGCGATTGCGGAGACATGCTCCGGATGTGGGTAAAGTTCAAGGAAGAGGATGGGCGCAAGGTGATCGACAGGGCGAGCTTCCAGACCTTCGGGTGCCAGACAGCAATCGCCGTGGCGAGCATCGCCACAGAGATGATCAGGGGTAAGACAGCCTCCGAGGCACTCTCCATGAGTGGGGAAGAGCTCTCATCACCTCTCGGCCCCCTACCCCCGATGAAGATCCATTGTGCACAACTCGTGGAGGATGCCCTGCGCTCGGCACTCGATCCCTCGGCTGAAAAACCCGTTGCTTCAGCAATCCCATCAGTTCCCTCACTCGCCGATCAGATCACCCCTTCCTCAGGAAAAGTCAAAATCACCCTTCTAACAAAACCCCCGACGTCATAGTCTCCCGCCATGAATACTCACCAAGAAATCATTCTCAAGCGCGATACCGACGCGATCCAGATCCCGAGCGGCAACCCGCTCCAACTTCCAGCCGGCACCAAGGTCATGGTCACCCAGTCCCTGGGAGGCACCTACACTGTGGCAACCCCCGGAGGTCTTGCCCGTATCGATGAAAAGGATGCCGATGCACTGGGCCTGGAGGCTTCGTCGGCCCCAGCTCCTGTCAAGACCGCCGTCGAGGGATCACTAGAAGAGGCAGTATGGAACCAACTGAAAACCGTCTTTGATCCCGAAATCCCGGTGAATGTCGTTGATCTCGGCCTGATCTACGAATGTCAGCTTCAGCATCCCGAGGAGGGAGTCACCAAAGCCCATGTGAAGATGACCCTCACCGCCCCAGGTTGCGGCATGGGTCCCACCATCGCGGCCGACGCCCGAGGGAAAATCTTAACTCTGGAGGGAATCGACGAGGCAGAAGTGGAACTCGTCTGGGATCCCGCCTGGAACCAGAGCATGATCAGCGAGGCTGGTCGCATGAAACTCGGCTTGGTTTGATTTCACACCATATTTGAGTTGCCTTTCCCCTTTCACTTATCCATATTCCACGCCCCATGAGTCAGCATCCCAGCCTTAAAGGACAGAGCACGATCGCCGCAAAACGCAGCGTGTTAAAGCGGTTCGAGCGCGTCGAACTGCTCAAAAAGCGCGGCCAGTTCAAAGCCGGCCAGCGCGTCATCGGTCTTCCCAAGACCAAGCCGGAAGATTAATCCCGATCACTGGAGATCATCCATCCGGGGATTCCGCCATGGACACCCCAACACCCAGGCGCACACCCAAAGAGACAGGTCTGCGCCTGAATCGTTTTTTAGCGGCGGCGGGCCTTGGATCCCGCCGCTCCTGTGAGGAACTGATCCTCAAGGGAAGCGTCTCCATTAACGGTTCCTTCTGCCGCGATCTCTCGACGCGCGTCCTGCCGGAGGATGATGTGCGGCTGAGCGGGCGAGTCATTCATGCCTTCGCCCCCCGGACGATCCTGCTCAACAAACCCGCCGGCTACACCTGCACCCGAAGTGACAAGCATGCCGAGCGCACCATTTTTGACCTGCTCCCCTCCGACACGGGACACCTTTTCCATGTCGGCCGTCTCGACAAGGAGAGCGAAGGACTTCTGCTCCTGACCAACGACGGGGTACTGGCCCAGGACCTCATGCACCCCTCCAAGGGAGTCGACAAGGAATACGAGGTGATCCTTGACAAGACTTTCACCGACCGTGATGCCGCCTCCCTGCGTCGCGGAACGTGGATCGAGGGTTCAGTCGCCCGGATCGAGTCAGTGCGTAATCTTGCCCCGAACAAGATCCAGATCATCCTGCATCAGGGAATCAAGCGTCAGATCCGCGTCATGCTGGGCCAACTCGGATTCAAGGTGAAGCGCCTCAACAGGGTCCGCCTCGGCCCCCTGACGCTGCGTGGGGTTAAGCCCGGCAGTTATCGTGATCTACGTAAGGAGGATCTCGAAATCCTCCAGAAGGCACTTAAGGCTCCCAAGCCTAAGAAGGAAAAACCTCCTTTCCTTGCCAAGCCAAGAAACAAGGACGCTCATAGCAGCAGGGGTGAGCTATTTATGGCGATGCCGACATCTACCATGAAATCTGGCCCCCTGCATTCGCAGAAATCCCCCGCAAAAAATTCCGGTTCAAAAGTTCGTTTCTCAGCACCCAAGCGTGTGCGCAAAACGTCACCCACTCAGGATCGAGTTGGAAAATAAACGCTGTACAGCGCGCCTGCAGGCAATTTTAGGAGAGCCTATTGGTGAGTTCACAGAAGTTATGAATATCTACGTCCAGGATCTGCGATTCAGTTCGGACTTGATTACCTCCAAATACCCATGGCCGTGGAGCTGATCAGGTTCCAAGTGATTCCCTTCGGCCCACTCATTCCAAGCCTTAATGAAGAGAACCCGAGAATCTGGGGAACGATCTTTTAGTTGGTCCAGTGCAAGACTAATTTGTGGTCTAAAAAGTTCAGGCGTTGAACCATGAAAAACAAGACCTCTGGCTCCTGACCGCGGAGTATTATCCCAATTGGGACGAAGACAACTGTAGAGACCATCCTTCATTATCTTTTCAGGTATAAGTTTCATCCGGATTTGCTCGTAGTCATAAATAGTAGGCAGGTTTTTATCTATTTTACTCGAATCGGCAATCAAAGGCGCAGGCGGAACACAAACCGCTGCGTCAAAACCCTGGTTGCTAAAATCCCAGCTCCAATCCCATGCAAAACCGGTAAAATGTATTCCATCGAGTCCGTTTTGAACTGCAAGCTTTTGCCACAGTTTTATAAACCCTTTCCTCTCTGGTAATTCCATTGGCTTGTAGACAGCAAATACCGGTTTGTTATTGATCCTGAGGTATCGCTTGTCGAGAAAAGCCGGAAGCAATGCATAAAAGTGACGGATGGCATCTTCATACCCGGAGTATGTCTGCTCGATGAGCATCTTGTTGGGAGCTCCGTACCACACGCCGGTCCAACTCGTATTCGCCCAGCACAAGCAAAATGGAAAATCAGGTTTTCCCGAGGCAAGCACCTCGTTGAAAGGACGTTCAAGGATCCTTCGTCCGGAAAACCAATAGTGATAATAGCAGAATGCACTGATCCCGTATTGGATGGCCAAATCAGCTTGCTGCTGACGAGTTTCAGGTACCCGAAGGTCATAAAAGCCCAGGTCCGCCGGAAGATGAGGTTGATAATGACCTGTGTATAAAGGACGCGCTTTGGTCACATTTGTCCACTCTGTAAAACCCTTACCCCACCAAGCATCATTTTCGGGAATAGGATGATACTGAGGTAAGTAAATGGCAATAAGCAGAGGGTGATGATTAACCGACATGTTTTTGTGAGAGATTCATTGTTTAATTTCCAAACTCCCTTCATCAACAAGACTCATCATTTGCAAGAGTCTCCTCGGGAAGATAAGTTGATTCAATATGAAATCGACTCATCGTACCATTCCCGGTTGCCCACCGGCACTCGGCCCCTACTCTCTCGCAGTGCAGACAGCGTCACCACTACTCTTTGTTTCGGGCATGACCCCATGGGATCCTGCAACTGGAAAAATCGAGCGGGGAAGCATCACCGAGCAGACACGCCTCGTTATTGAGAACATCAAACGCGTGGTTGAAGGCTCGGGAGCCAACCTCGCAAATACCGTCTCCTGCCGCGTCTATTTGAGCAATCTCTCACCAGAGACCTTCCAGGAGATGAATGCCGTCTATGCAGAATATTTCGGCGGCGATCATCCCCCCGCCCGTGCCACAGTCGGCACACAGTTGCTCGGTTTTGATGTTGAGATTGAATGCGTTGTCGCTCTGGAGAATAAGTAGAGAATGCATCGTTCCATCATCTCGCGCTGGCTACCGCTGATCCTGCTTTTCACAATCGCTCTCGCGGGCATTCTCCGTGCCGAAGAAAACTTTCAGAAAGAATATATCGTCATTACCGGCGGCCCCTCGCTGATCGAGTGGGAGAAGTTCAAGAAGGTTCCCCATGATCATTGGTGGGCAAATTTTGCCCATGCCTCTAGGATCCGTCTCGACGAGCTTCGTCAGCAGTTCGGGCCCGAAGCCCGGATTACGTGGCTTGTCTACAAGCCCTCTTATGTTCGTCGGGGAACCCGTCAGGAAAAGCGCGATCTTTTGAATGAGCTGGTCTCCATCCAGAAGAAAACCGGGGCAAACCTCGTCTTTTTCAATAATCAGAAGCAGTTGATCGATTATCTCAATACGGGAAAGCCTCGTGATCAGGTCAAAATCGCCGATCTCGAGTACTTCGGCCACTCCAACAAATGCTGCTTTATGTTTGATTACAGCAACGAGATCGACAGTGGCTCAAAGGTTTGGCTGCACGAGACGGAACTTGGACAAATTAACCGCGCAGACTTCGCTCCCCGGTCCTTTATCAAGAGCTGGGGATGCCACACGGGGGAGAGCATGAGTGCCCTCTGGCGCAAAGCCACCGGTCAGCGCATGATCGGTGCCATCGGATCGACTGATTACTCCGGCAGTGATGTGCCGGGATGGCATCCGACACTTGGCAGTAGCACCGGTCGCTGGGTCCAGTAGCCTCATGACGAGGGAAGAATAACACCGTGGCCGACCATTTTCAGGAGGGCTTTGTCAGTAAGGTGCTGCGTTATTTCTGGCGAGCGATGATTCTGCGCTGTCCAGTGTGCGGCAAATCACCGATTTTTGCTTCCCTTCTTCACACACGATCCCTGCGTGACTGGTTCTCCCCCTTGGATGGATGTCCACGCTGCGGCTATCCGTACGAGCGTGAACCGGGTTACTTCCTCGCCTCGACCTGGGTCATCAACTACGGCGCGGGAAGCGTCCTTGGAATTATCATCTATCTGGCACTGGATCTCACCATCCATCCCCCAATCGGTTGGCTTCTCGCCGCGGTCATCGTGCCGATCATTCTCTTTAATCTTCTCTTCGCCCGCCACTCCAAGGCTCTCTTCATCGCCATTGACCATCTCTCTGATCCCCATGAGAAAGATTCGGGCGAGGATGGTGGGAACCTTCCGAAACCCGATGCCCCGACTCGGGATTCTGGTGGGCCGGCCAAACCAACTCCCAAGCCGGAACCAGAACTTGCTTCACATTAAAGAATAAGTCCTGGGGATGGGGATTGAGCTGACCAGCGTCATAAACGCAACGGCGCATTGCCAGAGGGACACACCTGTTTTTAGTATCTTTCATTCAAGCCATGTCCGAACTTCTCTACCTCGACCATAACGCCACAACCCCGATCGACCCCGAGGTGCGTGCCGCCATGCTTCCTTGGCTCGAGAATGAATTTGGAAACCCCTCCAGTGTCTATTCACTTGGACGCCGCTCCTCCGCGGCACTCACCAAGGCTCGCGAACAGGTCGCCGCACTTGTCGGAGCTCAACCCTCAGAGATTATTTTCAATAGCTGCGGTACCGAGGCGACCAACACCGCCATCCTTTCCGCCCTGGCGATCGATCCTGACAAGCGCCACATCATCACTTCGGCCGTCGAGCACAGTGCCACGATCAAACTCTGCGAATATCTCGCCACCCGTGGCTATGAGATCACCTGGCTGCCAGTAGATAACGACGGCCTACTTGATCCCGATAAGCTAGAGACCGCCATCACCTCCGAAACCGCCGTCGTCTCCCTGCTCTGGGCAAACAACGAGACGGGTGTCCTGTTCCCCATCGAGGAAATTGCGGCCATCACGGCACGCAAGAAAGTCCCTCTCCATCTTGATGCTGTGCAAGCTGCAGGCAAGGTGCCGATCAATCTTGAGGAACTCGGTGCCCAGTATGTCTCTCTCTCGGCCCACAAACTCTATGCGCCGAAAGGAGTGGGCGCACTCTACGTGAACCGCCGTGCTCGTTACACCGCACTGCTTCGCGGCAGTCAGGAAGAAAGCAAGCGGGGAGGCACCCAAAATGTCGCCTCCATCATCGCCTTTGGAAAAGCTGCGGAGATGGCCCAGTGCCATCTCTTAGCTGCGGCAGAGCGGATCGCCAAACTCCGTGATCGCTTCGAACAGACCCTTCTCTCCTCAGTTGAAGGGGTACGGCGCAATGGAACCGACGAACCCCGCCTACCCAACACGAGCAATCTCACCTTTACCGGCATCGAGGCCGAGACGGCCCTTCTCCTCTTTGATCAGGAGGGTCTCTGCTGCTCAGCCGGATCAGCCTGCAGCAGCGGCTCGATCAATCCCTCCCATGTCCTCACCGCCATGGGTGTCACCCGTGATGAGGCACGCGCCAGCCTCCGTTTCTCGCTCGGTCGCACCACGACCGAGTCCGATATCGATCGCGCCCTGGAGATCATCCCACGAATCATTTCCAAGCTCCGCGCCGAACGCCCTGCCGGTGGCTCACCCGTTGCCATCAAAAGCTGAGTAGAAGTTATTTGTCGCGCAGAGACTCGTAGGGGCAAAAAATCAAAGGTTTCTTAAATTCTCTAATTTCTTCACCCCCAATACCCATTATTGTTGATTCCATGATTCTCAAATTTGCTGCATTTCTGCGCCTCTGCGGGATTTTACTCTTCGCACTACTTCTCGCAGGTTGCCTCACAACCCCAGTTTCCAAATCAGGGGTCATGGGCTCGGTCACTGTCACCAACTCCAATCCCTCGGCGATCATCGCGGCGGCTCAGTCCGTTTTCCCGAACTACGGCTACACTTCAGCTTTTGGTAACGGCATCAACTCGATCTCCTTTGACAAGAACTCCAACCAACTGGCCAATGTCCTCTGGGGCAGCTACGGCGATCCCCAGACAATACGCGTGAAGATAAAGATTACCCAGATTCCCGGAACGAATGATTATCGGATCAGTCCGAAGGTCTACACGGTCAGCGACGAGGGTGAGGCTGGCTTCCAGAGCAAGCGTCCCTTGATGGGCCTTTGGAATGCTGAATTCGGCCCCCTCCTCAAAAAGGTCTCGGCTCAGGCTTCCGGCGCAGGACAGTAGCCACTTTCACTAAATCCGATCCGTGGGGGGCCTTCAGAACAACTGGCTCCTTTGGTCACTACTCTCCGCTCTCTTTGCGGGCGTGACTGCCATCCTTGCAAAAGTCGGCGTGGAGGGAATCAATTCCAATCTGGCCACGGCTATTCGCACCTCCGTGGTGCTCCTTTTCTCATGGCTTATTATGGGTGTTTCCGGGACTCCCGTCTCCCTTTCCACAATTTCACGAAGAACATGGATCTTTCTGATCCTCTCGGGAATCGCAACGGCCCTATCTTGGATCTGCTACTACCGCGCTTTGCAACTCGGCCTCGCCTCAAAGGTCGCCCCCATTGACAAGCTGAGCGTCATCTTCGCCATCGTCATGGCAACCGTGTTCCTTCATGAACCCGTCTCGTGGCAACAATGGACCGGTGGCGGCTTGATCGTTGCTGGCGCGGTACTACTGAGTCTTTTTTAGGTTTTTTGAGGCCGCTTCTGAGAGCTCTTCTGAGACCCCCTCTGACGGAGGTGCGGCCTACTTGCGAGAATCCATCAGCACGCACTGCATACCGGCGGCTTCCGCAGACTGACGGCCGATTTCGGTATCCTCAAAGACAAGACATCCCGCGGGATCAACGCCGAGACGGCGTGCAGCTTCCAGATAGGGATCAGGAAAAGGCTTGCCGTTCTTGTAATCCTCGGAGGTGACGATCGTCTCGAAAAGATGGGTCAATCCCAGTCCTTCCAGAGTCGCATGGACCGACTTGCGACCACCACCGGATGCCACGGCAAGCGGCTTCTTCCCATGCAGGGAGCGCGCGATGGCGACAATGGCATCAATGGGTTGAACACTCGGAAGAAGCTGATGATAGAGCCCCTCTTTATGATGGACCATGACATCGGGATCCATAAAGAGCCCATGCATCTCGTTGAGCGCCTCGACGATCTCACGCGTGGGACGACCTCCCCATGTGTAATAGAGTTCCTCGGGAAGATCGGCTCCATGGGGCTCCAGGGCCATCTTCCACGCGTCATAGTGCAACCCCATGGTATCGGCGAGGGTACCGTCACAGTCGAAAATATAGGCGTCAAAATCACGCTCGGGAAGTTGAAGAGATTGCATGGATCATTGGTAATCGGTCGCTTTCCCTTTGACGAAAAAAAAGTGCCCTCTCATTCTAAAATCGTAAATTAGCCGTTCAATCGTATTCTTAAAACCAACGGAATGATTCATATAAAAATAGAAAGCACATCTCGATCTGGAATTTTATTTCTCACTAAAAATACCAATAAATAAAATGAGTTCTATAGATGTTATCATTCCCTCGTATCAATACGGACACTTTTTGAGAGAATGCGTCGGGAGTGTTCTCTCTCAACATGGCGTTGGGGTCAGGGTGCTCATCCTTGACGATGCCTCCACAGACGATACACCGCAGGTTTGCAAAGAACTTGCTGATTCCGATAAAAGGGTTTCCTACCTCCGACATCAAGCCAACAAAGGACACATTGCAACTTATAATATTGGATTGGATTGGGCTCAGTCTGATTACCTGCTACTGCTCTCGGCAGATGATGTTCTCACTAGAGGGGCTCTGTTCCGAGCTACAACCTTGTTAGATAGAAACCCCGAAATGAGTTTTGCTTGTGGTGAGTCTATTGTTACAGAGGACCCGTCTCGACATCCCTACAATCCTCCGGAGCAGATACGCTGCGAAAAAATGGGAAGCTTAAAATGGCTCATGAGATTTTGTGAAAGTGGAATGAACATCTTGGGAAGCAATACATCTACTGTTGTTGTGCGAACTCGCTCACAAAAAAACTGCGGTCACTACACTAAGGAACTTCCGCATACCGCGGACATGGAAATGTGGATGCGACTCTCGATGCATGGAAATGTTGGAATGATTGAAGCAAAACAATCTTTTTATCGCCAGCATCATGGAGCTATGCATCATAGCTATCCTGGAATCCTAGACATAAAGCAGAGAAATGCGGCCTTCGATTCATTTTTTACGGAATATTATCGAAGTCTACCAGATGCAGAGAAATTCATAAAAACGGCAAAGCATAGCATCGCCAAGGAAGCCTTAAAAGTGGCTCAAGCTTTATGTTTCCTAAAAATGGATACAAGACACCTCGAGTGGCTTAAATTCGCTCATGAAACTGCTCCACTTTTATATTCTGAAATTTCTCGGAATTGGAAACTATTAGCGCGTGATAGCGAGCTATTATATAGGAACTCTTAATGATAGATTTATTTGATAATTTTCTTAATCAAATTGCTGGGGGTAATTTACGTTTAGCAACACTTTCTGAGATTAACGATTTATGGAGAATCCACAAAACCAATAATTCAATATTTCAAAAATACAGATAATAATATTATGATTGACGATAAAGTTTACCTAGGAAAAGATGTTAGGATATTTCATCCGGATCTTGTTAATCTTTACGGCTGTTCAATTGGAAATAATAGCAGCATAGGAACTTTTGTGGAGATTCAGAAGAACACATCGGTGGGTGAACGCTGCAAAATTTCCTCTCATAGCTTTATCTGCGAAGCGGTCACAATCGAGGATGAAGTATTCATCGGACATGGAGTGATGTTTACGAATGACCGATTTCCTCGGGCAACAGGGATTGATGGGAAAATACTGAACGAGAAGGACTGGCATATGGAATCAACATTGGTCAAAAAACAGGCTTCAATAGGTTCTAATGCCACAATATGCCCCGGCTTGGTCATCGGTGTCTGTGCCCTCGTGGCTGCAGGAGCAGTGGTAACCAAGGACGTCCCCGATTATGCTATCGTGGCGGGAGTGCCTGCCCGTATAATCGGCGATGTACGAGAGGCTCTTGATAAACAGGGTCCGTTCATGAAAGAAGCCCAAAATTGAAGTGAGAATAAATCTGAGGGATTCGTGAAAACGGCTACTGAAGCAATATCTGTCGAGCCGTTAACAACTAGGGAAAATCGAGAATGATCAAGCTTGGAGTTATCGGTTATGGTCACTGGGGGAAAAATCTAGTGCGAAATTTTGAAAGAATACCGGGCGTCATTATAAGTTTTGTCGCCGATTCAAGTGAGTCCGCCCTGGAATCATTTCAGAGCGAACTCCCGCGAGTTACTACCGGCGAAGATGCTCAACAAATCATCAATGATCCAAAGATTGATGCGGTGGTCATTGCTACACCCACGGAAACACACTTCCAACTGGCCATGGAAAGCCTCATGGCAGGCAAACATGTGTTTGTGGAGAAACCGATGACCCGGACTTCAATCGAGGCGAGATTACTCGTTGAAGAGGCTGAAAAACGTGGCCTTGTGCTGATGGTTGACCACACCTATGCCTATGGGGGAGCAATCGGAAAAGTACGCGAACTTCTTTCCAACGGTGATCTTGGCCGACTATTTTATTACGATTCTATTCGATCAAACCTAGGCCGATTTCAAAACGATGTTAATGTAATTGCTGACCTTGCCTCGCACGACTTCGCAATTATGGAGTATCTTTTTGCTGAGAAACCTGTTGCAATTTCCGCAAGCGGAGCGGCTCATATCTGTAATTGGCCTGAGAATTTGGCTTATACCACCTTGTTTTATGAATCAGGGTTTATTGCACATCTCAACGCAAGCTGGATCTCACCTATGAAACAACGAACGATCATAGTCGGGGGTGACAGGAAAATGATTACCTACAATGAAATTTCAACCGATGCAAAACTGCGAATTCATGATGCACAAATAATTCACCCTGAACTCTCTGATCATCAGCTACAGGTTCCTCTACAATACAGGCATGATGGCATTGTTTCACTTTCGTACGACTCTACTGAACCCCTGCAAGTTGCTGCGGGTCATTTTATAGAGTGTATTGCGAACTCAACAAAACCTATTACTGATGGATCCTTCGGAATTCGTATCGTGGAGATGATCGAAGCTGCCACGGCATCAATGAACGCCAGAGGGGCACAGGTATTACTTGCCTTGCAGGATATTAGGTCATGATTCCTTTCGTTGACCTCAAGGCGCAATATGCTTCGATCAAGACTGAAATTGACACTGCCATTGAGAGTGTTTTCGAGACCTGTGAATTTTCCCTTGGACCCATAGTCGAGGCTTTGGAACGTGAGTTTGCAGCATACTGCTACTCCGACAATGCGATCGCCGTCAACAGCGGAACAAGCGCATTACACCTTGCACTTCTGGCGGGAGGCATCGGGCCGGGCGACGAAGTAATCACCACGGCTTTCACTTTTGTTTCAACGGTCGCCGCCATTCAGTACTGTGGTGCCAGACCAGTGTTGGTGGATATCAATCCAATCTATTACAACCTTGACCCAAATCAGGTCGAGGAGGCAATTACTCCAAGGACGAGGGCAATCATAGCCGTACATCTCTACGGTCAACCAGCTGACATGGTTTCCTTGCGCGAGATTGCCGACCGGCATGGTCTTCTTCTGATTGAGGATGCCGCTCAGGCCCATGGAGCTGAATTGAAGGGACAACGGATCGGGAGCCTCGGGGATCTGGCCTGTTTCAGTTTTTACCCTGGTAAGAATCTTGGCGCCTATGGAGAGGCCGGCATGGTGGTAACGGGCGATAAGGCAATGGCAAGTAAACTTCGAATGTTACGGGACTGGGGTGCCGAGCAAAAATACAATCATGTATTAAAGGGTTTTAATTACCGGATGGATGCATTGCAAGGTGCTGTTCTTAGGGTCAAGTTGCGTTATATTAGTTATTGGACAGAGGCACGACGCACTCATGCCTTCCACTACGACTCGTACTTTAAAGGAAGCGGTCTTCAATTCCCCGGGAATTGCCCAGACTCCAAGCATGTCTATCATATCTATGCCGTTAGAACTTCAAGGCGCAGCGATTGGATGAAAACCCTTCACTCGGAGGGCATCTCTACCCGCATCCATTACCCCTATCCGATGCATCTGCTTCCTGCCAACGCCGACTTAGGCTACAGCAAAGGGGATTTTCCAAATGCTGAAATGGCAGCAACCGAAGTGCTCTCTTTGCCAATCTTTCCTGAACTAAGTATAGCCCAGCGTGAGCATATATCCAGAGTTGTGCTCAACCTTCATCAATGCGAAACCCGTCATGAAAGATTCTGAACATGGAAAGAAGTGCGTGCTGCTTTTTCCATATAACGGGAATTCACGCGAAGCACTTGATTGTCTCAAACCGGATACATTTGTGATAGGATTCATAGATGATGATATCGAGCTCCAACAATACCGCGGAGCCGGCTACAGAATCATGGGACGTGATGCTCTGGATCTCTTTCCACAAGCCAAGGTGCTGGCAGTGCCGGGGAGTTCGGAAACTTATCTTCAGCGTGGAGGCATAATCTCCGATCTCAACATAGGGAGTGAGCGCTTTATTACCGCAATTCACCCGACTGCATCTGTCTCTCGCCACGCTAGGATTGGCATCGGTGTCGTAATCATGGCGGGCGTTGTTATACCAGCCAACGCAGTGATTGGCAATCATGTGTGCATTCTACCTAATACCGTCATCCACCACGATGTGACAGTTGGGGATCTAACCCTTATCGGATCAGGAGTAATTGTGGCAGGTGGGGTTAATATTGGAAGAAACTGTTACATGGGCAGCGGTACCAACATCATTCATCAAGTGAGGATCGGTGATCGGGCGTTACTAGGCCTAGGATCCAATGTCATCAGGAACGTACCCGACGGGGCAATCATGGCTGGCAATCCAGCAAGACAGATTGCCAAAGCCACTAAAACGCAGGGTCTAAATAATGAAAATTGAAGGTTCTAGAATTCTGGTAACGGGTGGGTGCGGATTGATCGGCTCAACAACGATTGACCTGCTCCTGAAGGATCATGCTCCTGATCGTGTCATCATCCTGGACAACCTCGAACGCGGGAATATGAACAACATCGAGGCTGCTTTAAGAGACCCGAGGGTCACCTTCGTTCATGGAGATATTCGGAATGCCGATCAAGTGCGCCAGGTTTGCAACGGCACGGATGCCGTGATCCATCTGGCGGCGCAAAGAATAACTGCTTGCGCGGATTACCCTCGTGCAGCCATGGAGGTCATGGGTAACGGCTCTTTCAATGTGATCGAGGCCTCTCATCTAGCCGGGGTAAAAAAAATCATCGCCGCGTCGAGTGCATCAATCTACGGATTAGCAGGGGCTTTTCCGACTCCTGAAGATCACCATCCCTACAATAACCGCACATGGTACGGCGCGACAAAGGTGATGCTCGAGGGATTACTACGTTCGTTCAATGACATGAATGGATTGCCTTATGTGGCATTGCGTTATTTTAATGTCTACGGGCCACGGATGGACATTCACGGACGCTACACCGAAGTTTTGATTAGATGGATGGAGAGATTAGAAAATGGGCAATCACCACTGATTTTCGGCGATGGTAAGCAGACTATGGACTTCGTTCACGTTGCGGATATTGCACGAGCCAATCTCATGGCCCTTCAATCAGATATCTCTGATGATGTGTTTAATGTCGCAAGCGGTAGGGAAACGAGCCTAAACGATCTTGCCTCATTGCTATCGCGGGTCATGGGATCCGGATTGCCCCCCGAGTACGCACCGGAGCGGAGTGTGAACCCTGTTCCAAGACGACTTGCTGACACAAGCAAGGCGCGCTCATTATTAGGTTTTAGAGCAACGATTTCTCTGGAGGAAGGACTTGATCAGTTGGTGAAGTGGTGGCGCTCATCTCGCAATCAAACTCGTTGATGCACTCTGTGCCCGAAATCCCTATTTCAAAGCCAATCATGGGACAGGCTGAGGAGGAGGCCGTTCTAAGGGTGATCCGCAGCGGTTGGATAACCCAGGGACCCGAGGTGGCTGATTTTGAAAAGGAATTTGCAGAAATGGTCGGAGCATCCCATGCATGCGCGGTCTCAAATTGCACAACAGCGCTTCATCTTGCTCTTTTGACAGCAGGTGTCACCCCGGGCGATGAAGTAATCACTGTCAGCCATTCCTACATTGCAACGACGAATGCGGTGCTTTATTGCGGTGCAAAACCCGTTTTTATCGACATTGAGCCGGGAACTTTTAACCTTGATCCATCTGGCATTGAGCGCGCCTTGACAGCTCGTACGCGCGCAATCCTCGTCGTCCATCAAATGGGCATGCCGTGCAATCTTCATGAAATTCTTGACATTGCAGCCAGTCATAACATGCCGGTTATCGAGGATGCCGCCTGCGCGATCGGCAGTGAGATACTCTGGAAAGGAAGATGGGAAAAAATAGGCCGTCCTCACTCGGACATCGCCTGCTTCTCATTTCATCCGAGAAAACTTCTTAGCACGGGCGATGGCGGCATGCTTACGACCTCGCGACCGGAATGGGATTCAAGATTCAGGCTCTTGCGTCAACACTCCATGAGCATTTCGGACACAAAACGCCATCATGCCAACCATGTCACGTTCGAGTCTTATCGAGAAATGGGATTTAACTACCGAATGACAGATCTTCAGGCAGCATTAGGGCGCGAGCAATTGAAAAGGTTGCCTGAAATTGTTGCGAATCGACGTCACCGGGCAGAACGTTATCAGCAACTGCTTTCGGAAATCCCCGGCATTATTCATCCAATTGAACCACAATGGGCACGCAGCAATTGGCAGAGTTACTGCATCAAGCTTCCATTATCATGCGATCAGAAGGCCGTGATGCAGCAAATGCTTGATTCAGGCGTAGCTACTCGCCGCGGAATTATGTGCGCTCACAGAGAATCGAATCACAGTCAGTCCCCTTTGGTCGCTCCACTGACTAATTCCGAGTTGGCGCAAGATCACTGCATTCTACTCCCTCTTTACTATCAAATGACGGACGACGATCAAAAACGGGTGGCAACCTCTTTTAGGAAGTCAATCAACGCGAATTGAAGAAAATCCCCTCGATGAAGTGGCATGCAAGGAAAGTGTCATCGATACGCTTTCCGTTTGACGAAAAAAAAGAGCCCCAGCATTCTTAAGGAGTAGCCCCGCTCTGGGGCAGAGCTTCCATGCGCCATACCATCTCCATCCTCGTCGAAAACAAATTCGGCGTCCTCACCCGCATCGCTGGAATGTTCAGCGGCCGCGGATTCAACATCGACACCCTGAACGTCGGGCCGACACTTGACCCCGAAACCTCCCGAATGACCATCGTGGTG
>CAIKYN010000045.1 GCA_903831635.1 uncultured Spartobacteria bacterium | reverse complement strand
CGATGGCTTTACCGCACGAAAGCCGGCTTGAGTTAGGAAGCTCTCCTTCTTCTGGAGATGAGAGGCACATCCGGAGAAAAGAAGGGTGAAGAGAATGCCGCAAAGGGCAAGGAGCGGGAGGTGGCGGAAGAGGCGTTTCATAGAGTGGTGGTGGTTTAATAGAACATCGGCATGCCGAAATAGGGGCCCATCATGCCGCCCCAAGCGTAGTCATCATACTCGAGAGCCTTGTCGAAAGCATGATTCTCGATCGCGGGATCGACCTGCTTTTTGTACAGGATCTGCTGATACTGCTCAAACTGGGTCGTCCCTCCAAGAAGGAGCAGATGCTTGCTGGGATCCGAGAAAACGTACAGCGTATGTCCCTTGCGGGTAATCTGCGTGATTTTTCCCGGATGGAGCGCCTGAACTTTCGCGATTTGCTTAGGCGTTGTCGGCCTAACTGCTAGGAAGCCGGCTTCGCGCAGGAAGTTCTCTTTCTGCTGCAGGTGGGAAGTGCAGGCCGACACAAGCAGCACGGCCAGGAGAGGAAGGAATCGCTTCATGAGGTGAGCAACCTTTGTAGGGTGGGATCCGATCCGAGTCCAAAAGAACTTCAAGGGAACAAGTGAAGGAAGGCGATGCTCTCCAATCGATTAAACCTCGGATCTGCTGCTCAAGTAGGCATGATACCGCGATGAAGTCGGATCAAGATCTCTACAAGCAATTGCGCGAACTTCCCAAGGAGGAACTCTGGAAAGCCGAAGTAGCACGCTTCGATACGGCAACTTCCCGAGAGCGTCTGGAGCGCGTGGCTGTAATCAGAGCGGTCGGGATGATTTTTTCCCGATTTGGCACCGAGGAGGAAAAAGCGGCTGTCCGAGCGTGGCTGATTACCTTGCTCAAAGATCCGCAGGAGAAGATTCGCCGCTACGCCCTCACCGCACTCCCGAAGATCGGTGCCGGGGACGAAGGGGAACGGGAGATGCTTTCCCTTCTAAAGAATGTGCGTGAGGAGAAAGAGGGCCGCGAGATGCGCCATCTGGGCCGCGCTCTGGAGAAGGTTGGCGGCGAGGCAACACTCGAAATGATCGAAGAGGGAATCGCCCTGCCGGCCATTACGGTGCAGAAGGTGAAGGCGGGTGTCTCGCGCAACGAGGATGCCGAGGGCGTCCTTCTGGACGCATGGCTTCCCCTCCGCCGCGGGGACTCAGAAATGCGTGTGCTCCTGCGGTGCCGTCGTGGACTCGAGGAATTCGTCCGCGCGGAGGCTGAGGAAAAACTCTCCCCGATGGAATGGCTGATCGAATCAGCCAAGCCTAGCTGCGTGATGCTGAAACCGCTCAAGGAGTTCAAGTTAGCAACGCTCTACCGAATCCGCAGCTTTGCGACAGTTGCATTTCCCCTCGGAACGGTGAGCGGAGAGGAGGGGCCAAAGTGGGTTGAACCCCTTGCCCGATGTATTGCCTCCGAGCGCGCCCGTGATCTCATGATCCACGGTACCGAGGGCACTCCACGATACCGGATGGAACTTGCAGGACGCGGCCATCAGCGCGGCGCTATTCGTCAGGTAATCGATCGCGCCTACGCACTCTGCCCGGAGATTTTGAATGATGCCCGTCAGGCTCCCTGGTCGATCGATGTGCTGCCAGCTAGCCGAGGTGAATCCGTCGTCGAACTTCGCCCACGGCTCTATCCCGACCCGAGGCTAGGCTACCGCCAGGAGGACATTGCTGCCGCATCGCACCCGCCACTGGCTGCCTGCATGGCGCGGCTGGCAGGATTTAGCCATGACGATGTGGTGTGGGATCCCTTCTGTGGGTCAGGACTGGAACTCATCGAGCGGGGACTCTTGGGAGGGGTCTCGGCTGTCCATGGTACGGATCTGGATCCCAGGGCAATCGAGGTTGCCCGAGCTAATTTCGACGGAGCAAAAATCGAGGGAATGGATACTTCAACATCAAGCTCCTTCACGGAATGCGATTTTAGGGATGCACCCATCGCTCCCGGGAGCATCTCCCTCATCATCACGAATCCCCCGCTCGGCCGACGGGTCCGCATCAAGGACATGCAGGGGCTCTTTGCCGATCTCTATGCAGCCGCATCCCGCGCTCTGCGCGTCGGAGGACGCCTTGTCTTTGTGAATCCTCTGCGCACCGAACCCACGGATCCAACGTTGCAGAGGGAATTCCAGAAGATTGTCGATCTCGGGGGGTTCAACTGCCGCCTGGAGATGTATCGGAAGATCGAAGCAGGGAAAGCTGCCAAACGATTGCCCGGAAAGAAACATCCGGCGAAGTCCAATTTGAAATCTAACGCTAAGGCCGTGGGAAAGACACCCGCTCCTGCACCCGCTTGGTGGAGTCAGGGAGGTCACGCCAACAGCCGAGAGGCCAGGCGACGCGCACGGAACTAGGAGGCTAATAGCTCCAATCCAAGTCCGGATCCTATGGTTCTCTGCAGTTCGGCAAAAGCGGAGACGGTTTCCTCAACCGTGATATCGGCGACTTGCCGAGAAGGCTTCTGGAGAGCGATGTAGGGTACTCCCCAGGGATGCCATTCGGGTACGAAGCTGGTGCCGAAGAAGCAGACGATCGGTTTTTTCAAAGCTGCCGCGACATGCATCGCTCCGCCGTCGCTGCAGATCATTTGATCGGCAAGGGAAAGAGAGGCTATCAGTTGGTTGATTTCTAGAGTGGGGCAGGGGTAGGCCGGCAGGCCGTGCAGTCGATCCAGAATGCGTTGGGCTTTTCCATCGTCACCGGGATGCATGGGGTCACTCTCTGCCCCGGGTGACCAGAATAGCAGGAGCTGGATGTCGCAGGAGGAGATCAAGGTCTTGGCAAGTTCGACGAACGATTCCTCCGGCCACCGCTGGTCTGGCTTACGCGAGCTGATGTGAAGAGCCACGGTGGCCCTTTTCGGATCCCAGCCCAACGAGACCAGACGGGCCTGCTCCTTTGCAACCAGATCCGTGTCGGGAAAGAGCTTCGTCGCACCAAGGGTCTCTTCGGCGCCGAGGAGTGCACCCAGCTTCGCCATCTTGGAAACCGCGTGTTCGTCGAAACCTCCGTGATCTGGGGCCAGCACGTCGGGCTGACGATGGTCCGGCTCTCCGGGCTCGCGAAAGCCGATCAGCTGCTTCCCACCGAGCGTGTGAGCGTAGCGCCAGCCGCCGTTTGCCAGAATGATGTGATCGAAGCGGCGATTGCGGATGGTCTGGCGAAGGCGCCAGCGGTTCCAGAGCATTCCCAGACGCCCGTATCCATGGCTCTTTTGATGCTTCTTAAGGAAAACAAAGACTTCATCCACATCGGGATTTCCCTTCAGAACCTCCACGTTGTAACTGCTGACCAGAACAGAGATCCGGGCGTCGGGATGCTGCCTGCGTAGTCCGTGTAGCAGCGGGGTCGTGCAGATCAGATCGCCGATGTTATCGCGCCGGATGACCAGAATCTGAAGCGGAGTATTCACGGACGCCGGAGGCGGGAATTAGAGAACGAGTTTCTTATCTAAACGCGGAATTCCTTTACCAGGAAGGCCTCGAGATGCTCCATGGCGAGCTTGAGCTCATCATGCTGGGGTGATGGAACGCCATCCTTCGGAAGGGTGAGCGCATTCGCGACACGATGGGCGAGGGATCGATTGGGATTTGTTTCCGAGATCTGAGCCATCAGGGAATTGACCAGAGCGACCTGCTCACGTGCGTCACGGATTTTAACCAGAGCGACCGCCTCGGTGATCTCGCCCGCGAGAACGCCCCGGAGCTGTTGGCAGTCGAAGGCCCGGCATCGTACCGGGCGATCCTCATAGATCACACAGGAGCATTTGCCCTCGACTTCCCGGTGCGCGGAGCAGGGCTGAAGGAAATATTCGATCCCCTTCTGCTTGCGGATCTTCAGCCCGAGCGCGGAAAGCTTTCTGGGTTGGTCTCCCGTTTGGAGCTCGACCGAGTGAAAGAGCACGCCGTCACAGCACATTCCACAACTGCTGCAGAGATCCTCTGTGCTCCGCGAGGCGTTCGTATCAGTCATCCCCTATTCTCCCCGGATCTGCAGTGAGTCCTTAGTGAGATCTAAGAACTTCTAGGAATCGGCCTGGGTCTGCGAAGCAAGCACCTCCGTAATCGCCTTGGCAAAATCGCTGAAGCCGGAGTCTGGTACGATCACGGTGTTGCGACGACCCTGATTCTCTTCGGTGATTCTCAGGAAGCGGCCGCGGTCATTCTCACGGACTTCGAGGCGGAAGAACTTCCTTTCCACCTGAAGCTCACGGATTCCGAGGACATTGTCCTGGGAATACTGACGGTAGGCGTTCGAGTAGGCTGAGTTCTCTTCTTCGTACATACGATCGGCATTTTTAAGACCAGACATGCCTAAAATCAACCGGATTAACTACAGGCCTTTTGAATATGAAACTCAGGTAATCACGAAAAAAGAGGAGGCATTCACGACAACCATCTAAAAAGAGAGACCAGATTTTTATACGGACTTTATAGCTCTTAAAGCACTTCCTGTTTTCCTGAGTTCCATATTAACACAGTCGGGATTCAGTTCTTCTGCAGAAAACTCCTCAGCAGGGCCATCGCTTCCACGTCCTCTGCGAGGTCTTTTCCCTTCGGGGTTTCGAGGATCTTCGGGATCGTTGCGAGCTCCGGGGAGCGCATGATCCAGCGGAAGGTATCGAGGCCAATCAGGCCCTTGCCGAGATTGTCATGACGATCGACTCGTGATCCCAGCTTCGCTTTGGAGTCATTGATATGAAGGCAGGAGAGTCGGTTCATCCCGATCACTCGATCAAACTCGGCAAAGGTTTGTTCCGCTCCCTTCGGAGCCGAGAGGTCATATCCGGCAGCGAAGGCATGAGCAGTGTCGAGGCAGACCTCCAGGCGCTTGGGGTCCTTTACCCCTGCAAGAATAGCCGCAATCTCCTCGAAGCGCGCCCCGAGACAAGCACCCTGTCCGGCGGTGGTCTCAAGCGTGATGCGTACCTTGAGGTTCGGATGTTCGCCATGCAGTCGGTCGAGATTACGAATCACGCAGGCGGTACCGGCCTCAATCCCAGCGCCGAGATGGGAACCCGGATGGAGGACCAATGAGCGGATGCCGAGTTGTTCGCAGCGCAGCATTTCGTCGGAGAGAGATTTCAGGGACTTTTCGTGATTCTCGGTGCCCTCGACTCCGAGATTGATCAGATAGCCGGCATGAGCCACCACGACCCCTAGCCGCGAACGCAGGGGGTGCTCGGTGAAAGCCTTGGCATCGGCGTCTGGTAGCGGCTTCGCAAACCACTGCATGTTGTTCTTCACGAAAATCTGCATCGCCGTACAGCCGATCCCAACGGCTCTGTCGATTGCTGTGGCGACTCCTCCGATGGTTGGAACATGGGAGCCGAGGAGAGGGAAGAGATCAGTGGGAGAGGATTTGCTCACAGGGAAGAATGGGATGAAGGAGATAAAGCGGAGTAGTGAAAAGGAAAAATACAGAATGAAAAGTTCGCTAGAGATGTTTTGATCATTTCCCTCGCAGAACACTTTTGTGCCGCATCACAGGAATTGCTCTGATACGATTCCATCGATGAAAGTCGGCATTGCCCAGATCAACACGACCATCGGTGACTTTGCGGGGAATTCCGCCAAGATCCTTGCCGCTTATCATGAGCTGGTGGCGGATGGTGCGGAGATCGTGGTGACGCCCGAACTTTCGATACCCGGATACCCACCGCTCGATCTGATCTTTGCGGGAGAGTTCGTTGAGAGAAACCTCGAGGCGCTTTCCGGGATTCACGCCGGGATTGGCGAGGTGCCACTGCTGGTCGGCTTCATCGATCGGAATCTCTCTGCCTACGGCAAGCCGTTTCATAACGCAGCCGCATTTTTAAGGAAAGGCGACGAGCCCGTCATCATCCACAAGAGGCTTCTCCCTACCTACGATGTCTTTGACGAGGCCCGCTACTTCGAGCCCGGTCAGGCCTCAGCTCCTATCGAGATCGGAGGGAAAAAGATTGGTGTTACTATCTGCGAAGACCTCTGGACGCCGGAGTTCCTGCCTGGCCCGCTTTATCGTGTCGACCCCCCGGCGGATTTAGTGAAGGCGGGAGCAGACATCCTGATCAATCTCAGCGCCTCTCCGTTCCAATTTGGGAAATCGGCGCGCAGACTTCAGATGCTAAACGCTCAGGCCCAGAGATTTGCAGTGCCCATCTACTACTGCAACTCCGTGGGTGGTAACGACCAATTGGTCTTTGACGGTCACTCCTTGGCCTTCTCTGCCAAAGGAGATCGCGTTCAACAGATGTCAGGATTCATAGAGCAACTGCTTGTTGTTGAGGAGCCTAGCCATGTGTATCGGCCTGAAGAAGGCGATCAACTGGGTGAACTTTACCGAGCGCTAGTGCTCGGCCTCCGTGATTACTTCAGGAAGTGCGGATTCAAGAGCGCGGTATTGGGTCTTAGCGGAGGAATTGACTCCGCCTTGACCGCGGTACTGGCTGTCGAGGCCCTCGGTAAAGAGCATGTCATTGGCGCAGCCATGCCGGGACCCTATTCCTCCGAAGGAAGCGTGGAAGATGCCATTTCACTTTCAGAAAACCTTGGAATCAAATGCTTTAACCTTCCCATTGTGGAATCATACAAAATGATGGTTTCCGGCTTAGGCGAGGCTTTCCAAGGTCGTTCCGAGGATGCCACGGAGGAGAATCTTCAGGCACGCCTGCGAGGAGTCACGATGATGGCTCTCTCCAATAAGTTTGGAAGTCTCCTCCTGACAACCGGGAATAAGAGCGAGTTGGCCGTCGGCTACTGCACCCTCTACGGCGACATGTGCGGAGGCCTCGCCGTCATTTCCGATCTGCCCAAGACCTTGGTCTACGAGCTTTCGAACTGGATCAACCGGACGAAAGAAATTATTCCTGCAGCAACCATCGAGAAGCCTCCTAGTGCCGAGCTTCGCCCCAACCAGACCGATCAGGATTCCCTTCCGCCGTATGATCTTCTAGATGCCGTGCTGGCCCTCTACGTGGAGGAGAATCTGCCGATCCATGAGATCGTGGCACGAGGCTACGAGGAGGCACTTGTGCGTCGCATCACTGGCTTAGTTGATCGCAATGAGTACAAGCGGGAACAAGCTGCGCCAGGACTGAAAGTCACCGGCCGCGCCTTTGGCATGGGGCGCCGCCTTCCGATCGCTCAACGGTATACGCCCTGATGGCTATCCCTTCTCCTCCTCTCGTGATCCGCTTCCTCATGCAACTTCTGGCTTAAGACGATGGATCAACAATCCCTTCAAGCCATCCTCGGTCAAGCTCAGGCGTTCTTTGCTTCCAAGGGACTCCGCTTCACAAAGCAGCGCGAGGCGTTGGTCACGCTGATCTTCCGCAACGACGATCATTTCCGCCCAGAGGATCTCTTGCCGAAAATCGGCAAAGGGCACGCCGTTTCCCGTGCCACGATTTACCGGACGATCTCCCTGCTGGTGGAGAGTGGCATGCTGCGGGAGATCTCGCTTGGCGGCGGAGAGCGGCTCTACGACCCGAACTTCCTACGCAGCCCGCACCACAATCATCTGATCTGTGTCGACTGCCGCAAGATCGTGGAGTTCGAGGATCCGAACATCGACATCATGCAGAACTGCATCACGAGGAGGCTCGGGTTCTCACCAACGCAGAAGGCACTCAGGATCGAGGGAAGCTGCGACATGCTCCGACTGCTCGGCACCTGTAAAAATTTCAGAGGCGGCAAGGGATCAAAGGGTTCCAAAGGGATTAAGGATTCCCGGAAGAAAACTCCGAACGGCAAACCGAGCCACGGACGGTAAAAGGTCCACCCAAACGATTGATATTCCGCTAGCATTGATCAACCTCCTAATTGATACTGCGTCTCAATCTCGTATCATTCCCCTCTGACCAGAGACGCTTCGAGACCGCCCTCATGCTTCCTCTTTCCTCACTCAAGCCCGGCCAACAGGCCGTCATCACCCAATTGCCCGGCGACGAGCAACTCGCGATGCGTCTTAGGGAGATGGGTCTTCTTCTTGGAACCACCATTACGTTTATTCGGAGCGCGCCACTCGGGGATCCGATGGAGTTTCGCCTACGAGGCTTCGAACTCAGCATCCGCAATGCTGATGCAGCCCAAGTGTTGGGGCAACTTGATCAAACAGGTTCCGAGAACGGAGGCAAAGCTCTGCCGATTGTGCCTCCTGCCCATGTGGTCACTAGGAGCGCCAGTAGAACCGTTCTCTCGATTTCCCATGCACCAGTGGGGCCCGATGCGGAGATTCATCCGGCGGCAAGCCAACCGAAGTCCTATGCCGTGGTGGGCAATCCCAATAGCGGCAAGACCACGCTCTTTAACGCACTGACGGGAATGCGGCAAAAAGTCGGTAACTATCCCGGTGTCACCGTCGAGAAGAAGTCGGGCCAATTTATTGGACAGCACGGGGAGAAGATCGAGTTGCTCGACCTTCCGGGGAGTTACAGCCTCGGCGCACACGCCCCAGACGAGCGCATCACACGGGATGTGCTGATGGATCTCCGCCAGGATACGCCGCGACCCGGGCGCATCCTCTGTGTGATCGACGCCTCGCACCTGGAGCGAAATTTGTACTTCATCACCCAAGTGCTGGAGCTGGGTCTCCCCACGGTCATCGCCCTGAACATGATCGACGTGGCCAAGGCCCAGGGCACGCCGGTTGATCCCGAGTTACTCGCGGCGGAGCTTGGAGTCCCT
>CAIKYN010000044.1 GCA_903831635.1 uncultured Spartobacteria bacterium | reverse complement strand
GGATACCCGCCGCGAGCTCTTCAGCGTCGCGTGCGTGGCGGCGTACGATCGATCGGAAGTCAAAAGATCAAGAATCGATAGGTTTTATCAGGAATCGATATGTAATAAGTGATGCGCACCAAGGGAGGCTGAGTCATTCTTTAATCATTGTTCCAATAACCTCCCACATGACAAATCACCCCCCCGCAAAGCTCCTAACGATCGTTGCCATTGCTACAACCTCCCTCTATCCGGCGCTTCATGCCGAAGATACCAACGCACTCGGAGCAGTTGCCGCAAAGGAGCTCCCGCCGATCATCCCGGGACGCTTCCAGCCAACGGACGAATCCCTCAAGCAGTACCGCTATCCCGAGTGGTTCCGCGACGCGAAGCTCGGTTTCTGGTCCCATTGGGGCCCTCAGGCTGTTCCCCGTCATGGTGACTGGTATGCGAGGAAAATGTATATCGCCGACGACATCGACAAGAAGACCGGCCAGCATAAGGGACCGACCGGCGACTATAAGGATCACATCGCCCGTTACGGCCATCCATCCGAGAAAGGATACAAGGACATCATCCCTCTCTGGACGGCGGAGAGGTGGGATCCTGAGACCCTGATGGCTTTCTACAAGAAAGCGGGGGCGAAGTACTTCGTCAGCATGGGGACTCACCACGACAACTTCTTTCTCTGGAAATCGAAACTGCATCCCTGGAATGCCACCCAGATGGGGCCGATGAAGGATGTCGTCGGTCTCTGGCAGAAGGCCGCAAAGGCAAACGGCCTCCCCTTCGGTGTCTCCGAGCATCTGGGAGCCAGCTACACTTGGTATCAGTCGGCTCATTCCTCCGATCCGGAGGGCCCCAAGAAGGGCATCCCCTATGACGGGAACGATCCGAAGTACCAGGATCTCTACCACAAGAAGCTTCCCGCTGACGATCACGACTGGCTGACAAAAGATCCCGAAAATCAGAAGGAATGGAATGCCATGATCCGCGAACTGGTGGATACCTATCATCCCGACCTTCTCTATTCCGATAGCAAATTGCCTTTCGGTGACGTGGGCCGAAACCTGATTGCCAACTTCTACAATGGCAACGAGGCCTTCAATAACGGCAAGCTCACGGCCGTCTACAACTGCAAGGAACCCTCCGAGGGCCGATTTGTTCAAGATATCGAGCGCGGCGTGAAGGATGACATCAGTCCCTATCCCTGGCAGACCGACACCTCGATCGGCGATTGGTTTTACAGCACTGGCCAGAAGTACAAGAGCGCCGCCGAGGTGACCGCAATGCTCTGTGACATCGTCAGCAAGAACGGCAACCTGCTCATCAACATTGTCCAGACCCCGGAGGGAGACCTGGAACCCGACGTTCTGGCCATTGTCGACGGAATCGGCAAATGGACCACAATCAACGGGGAAGGCATCTACGCCTCACGCCCTTGGAAAATCTCCGGTGAAAACCCGCCCGTGACAACACCGGCAACATCCCTTGAAAAAATTGGTTTCAATGAAAGGCTCATAAAATTTTCCGAGAAAAATATCCGCTTCACCACGAGCAAGGATGGCAAGACGCTCTATGCCTTCGTGCTTGGTGAGCCTCAGCAGGAGATCGTGATCAAGGCGCTCGGATCAGCCTCCGGCAAACTGGATAAGAGCATCTCTTCTGTGGCCATGCTTGGCGGAAGGGGAGAGCTCGGATGGAAGCAGGGCACCGACGCGCTGGTGATCACGAAACCGGCTTCCGTGCCGCTACCTGGCATGCCCGTTGGCTTTAGAATCACCTTCAAGGATTAACCGAACCCACCTCTTATCCCATGGAATATCGCACGCTTGGCAAAACAGGGATCAAGGTCTCGAAACTCGCCTTCGGAGGATCCTCCCTTGGCTCCGTCTTCCGGTCGGTCGCCGAGGAGGATGGCATCCGTACCGTTCACACCGCCCTCGATCACGGAATCAACCTCATCGACACGGCACCCTACTACGGCGCCACCAAGGCTGAGACTGTTCTTGGTAAGGCCCTCAAGGGGGTGGCCCGCGACCGTTACCTGCTGGCGACGAAGGTTGCCCGGTTCGGTCCCGAGATCGGTGATTTCGATTTTTCCGCCGCACGCGTCGCGAGCAGCATCGAAGAAAGTTTGGAGCGGCTCGGCGTCGACCACTTCGACTTTATTCAGGTCCATGACATGGAGTTCGGCAACATCGACCAGATTGTCCGGGAAACAATCCCTGCCCTGCGCGAGGCGCAGCGTCAGGGAAAAGCTCGGTTCATCGGTATTACCTGCCTCCCTGTCCGCCTTTTCAAGGAAGTGATGGATCAGGTCGATGTCGACCAAATCCAGTCCTACTGCCACTACGGACTCAATGACACCGCACTGGCCGACATCCTCCCTTATCTCAGGGAAAAGCAGGTTGGCATCTTCAACTCCGCACCCCTCGCCATGCGCCTTCTCACCCAGGAGGGTCCACCCTCATGGCATCCGGCCCCCGCAGAGGTCACGGCCAAGTGTGCCGAGGCAGCAGCATTCTGCGCCTCGCAGGGAGCGGATCTGGCAAAGGTGGCTTTGCAGTTTTCGGTGGCCCATCCCGACATCCACACAACGATCGTGGGCACCGCCAGCCCCGAACGGATTCTCGAGAATATCCACCAGATTGAGGAACCTCTCGATCAGGCACTCCTCTCCAAGGTTCTCGAAATACTCAAGCCGATCCATAATGTCACCTGGCCGAGCGGCCGCCCTGAGAACAACTGATTTCTCACACCCCATTCCACCATACCCGATCACCTATCCCCTAAAAACCATGCTCAAATCCGGCATTCTCAACCCCTCGATCCTCTCGCTGATCGCCCGCGTCCGTCACACCAACATGCTGGTCATCGCCGACCGCGGTTTTCCCTTCTGGCCGCAGATCGAGACCATCGACATCTCGTTGGTCGATG
>CAIKYN010000043.1 GCA_903831635.1 uncultured Spartobacteria bacterium | reverse complement strand
GCCGTCGAACCAGACCTCGCCTCCACCGTAGTCCTTGCGCTGGATGCAAACCATGTCCCAATGGATGGAACTCTTATTGCCATTTCCAGCGACCTCATAGGCCTGACCGGGTGTAAAGTGGAATGAGCCGGCGATTTTCTCATCGAAAAGGATATCTCGCATCGGGTGGAGAATGTGGGGATTGAATCCAAGCGAAAACTCCCCGATGAAGCGGGCTCCGGCATCCGTGTCGAGGAT
Organism: uncultured Spartobacteria bacterium; assembly: GCA_903831635.1. Taxonomy (GTDB): domain Bacteria; phylum Verrucomicrobiota; class Verrucomicrobiia; order Chthoniobacterales; family UBA6821; genus UBA6821. Next base: position 3,482 of record CAIKYN010000043.1, on the reverse strand, counting down.
CTCGTTGAGTGCCTTCGTATGGTTAGCGGTTGCCTTGATGACCTTCCCCTTGGAAAATTCGAGATGAACCTGGTCGAAAGCGATGCCACGGTTGAGCGTCGGAGCGTTGAAAGTCACATATCCCTCAACGGAATCCTTCACCGGGCAGGAGAAAACCTCACCATCGGGGATGTTGTGCTCACCCCCGCAGATCACCGACCCGATCCCCTTGATACTGAAGCGTAGATCCGTGCCGGGTCCCGTGATCTCCACTCGGTCAGTCTTGTCCATCAGGGCCTTGAGAGCCTTCATTCCGGGGATCATGGCTGCGTAATCGAGCGTACAAACACGGAAGAAAAACTCAGCAAAGGCTTCCGTACTCATCTGGGCCTGCTGTGCCATCGAGGGAGTCGGCCAGCGGAGAACCACCCAGCGTGTCTTGTTGATACGGTAGTCGAGTGCTGGGCGGAGCTTGGCGGAGAGAAGGGCCATTTGCGACTGCGGTACATCGGCCATCTCTGAGATGTTCTGGGAACCGCGCACGGCAATATAAGCCTGCATCTTCTTAAGACGTGCCAGATCAATCGCAGCCATCGTCTCGGCCTGTGGCCCCGTGACCCCCAGCGCCAACTCACGGCTGATGCGACCCGAATGCATCACGACATACGGCTCTGCCTTGGCGGCACGTGCAGCGCGGATCAAGGCGATCACGAACTCCTCGGGCGTGTCAGCGACATCAATAAGGACGCGCTCACCAGCCTTCAGCTTCGTGGAGTGCGCGGTGAGAACTCGGGCTAGGGAATCGTAGCGAGGATCGGACATAAAGTAGGGGGTTAGGCTAAAGGTTGGTAGGCTATTGGGTTCTGAGGCAAATCCGAATAAATGAAATTATCAGGGGTTAGGAGTCAACTTCAGCTTGGCCAGATACTTGGCGGGATCTTTTTTAAATTGATCGACACACATGGCACAGCAGAAGCGGACCTCCGTTCCTTGATAATTGAGCTCCACAGGTTTGCCCATCGAGCCGAGTTTCTCGCCGGAGACCACACAAGTCGTGAGGGGATAGGAATTTGAGGCAGGGTCGGCTTCCGTCGTTGCGGGCGACTGAGATGCCGGGCGTTGGGAAAATCCACTGAGGGCAGCCACGATAAAGCTGGCACCTACGAGCGCCAGAGCCGTCGGGATGATGGGGATCTTCATACCAGACACTCTAATCGCTGTTTCCCAAGGTGGCTAGGGAGATGTCTCGACAGTGATGAATGGCCTGTTGTTAATTTCTACTTCATGTTTTTCGCTCATCCCATCCTGAGGCACTTTGCTATTATAGTGATGGCTCTGGCGCTTTTTATGGCGATCGGGGGACCGCTGGCACTCCTGCAGGGCGTTGCCTGGGTGGGGATGGTGCATGATTTTTCCAAGACCGGAACATTGAGTGAGGCGGTTGCCAAGACCTTTGATGGTCATCACCTCTGCCCTCTGTGTCAGAAGCTGGTAAAAGCCCGTGCTGCGGAGGAAAAGACCCCTGTCACCATGAAAGTCGACAAGAAAGCGGAGGTCTTTATTGCCGGCTCCAGTGCTTCAGTTCCCGTTCCTGGTAGTCGTCGCTTTACTTACGGGCCAGTCCCTTTTGTTCTGATGCCGGAGCGCTTTATTGCTCCGCCTGTTCCTGTGCCGATAAGTAGCGGCCTCTTAAGCTAGCGCTCGTTTCAAACTCTCCGGATTTCGTCATCCGGTAAGCCCGTTGTCAGTTCGGCGCTTCGCTGTCGTTTTCCGCATGTCTGCGTCCACGCATCGACGCGTCATCCCTTTCATCCGTTTCATCAATTTCACTTCACCCCTTTTCCTACTCTCAATTCACCATGAAAAAACTTTACTCATCACTCCCAAAGGCGCTCATCACGGGACTTCTCTCTCTTTTACTCCTCATTTCACCCAGCAATCTTCATGCCTGCGCCTGCGGTTGTGGCGTCTTCGACACCGGCACTCTCTGGAATTTTCCAACCGGTCCTGGTGGCATGGTCTACACCGAATACGCTTTCTCCAGCCAGAGTCATAACTGGAATAACCTGGGCCCCTCGGCCAGCGCCAATAACGACGATAAGCTGATCCAGACCTCCTGGATGATCGGGGGATTTCAGTACTTCTGGAATTCCGACTGGGGCTTTGAACTCCAGGTCCCTACGGCCAGTCGCATCTTTGCTCACACCTCTGAGGATGGTTCCTCCGTCGTGAACAACAACTGGTACACCCTCGGCGACATGCGACTGATCGGATACTATACCGGCCTCCTGAAGAACATGAATACGGGCCTCCAGTTTGGACTGAAGCTTCCCACCGGTACCTGGAATGCCTCGGGTATTGATCGTGATACGCAGATCGGCACAGGGAGCACTGATCTCCTGCTGGGTTTCTACACCCATCATCACTTCGTTCCAGGAAGCAAGTTGAACTGGTTCGCCCAGTCCATGTTCGATCTGCCGATGGTGACCCAAGCGGGCTACCGCCCCGGAGTGGAACTCGACTCAGCGCTCGGCGTCTACGTTGATGGAATCCACATCAAGGGGGTCCAGATTCAACCGATCGCCCAGATGCTTGTCTCCAATCGTGCATCAGACCAGGGTCCCAATGCGAATCCGGGAAATTCCGGCTACCAGCGCGTCCTGCTCTCACCCGGACTGCAGATCGATATCCATCCGATCCGGATCTATGCCGATGCCGAACTGCCGGTGATCCAGAGCATCGTCGGCCAGCAGTTGATCTCCCAATGCATGGTGAAGCTGAACGTCTCCTACATGTTCTAATCAAAAATGGATTGAGATTTGGGCTTGGGGCTTTGTTTCTGCTCGGTCGGCTTAGGTAAATAAGCCTTCCCTTGTGCGTCGATGCATCTGGCCCCGCATCCAAACTTCCAAGCCCTTGCAGGAATTATAGAACTGTTTCCGAATTACGTATCTTAACTAAATCTTAACACATTCCGAGTGGCTCTTAACTAGGCGGTTTGGCACGGATGTCCTAATATGACTTTCATGCAAATCATCCAAAATTCTAGCCGGAGACTCTCATGATGACCCACGAACTCGTTCAGATCACCCTCTTCATCGGACTGCTCATCCTACTCTCCCCGCTTCTGGGACGCTATATGGCGACCGTCTTCGAGGGGAATCCGACGTGGCTCTCCCCGGTCCTTGGGCCCATCGAGCGGTTCCTCTACCTGGCCTCCGGCATCAACCGTAACGAGGAGATGTCGTGGACTAAATATCTCTGGGCTCTGGTCGTCTTCAATATCGCCGGCTGCACTCTGACAATTATTCAAATGATGACGCAGGCGTGGTTACCACTGAACCCCCAGCATCTCCCCAACCTCCCTTTCGCACTCGCCCTCAACACCGCCGTCTCGTTCATGACCAACACGAACTGGCAGGCCTACTCGGGCGAATCAACGATGAGCTATCTCACCCAGATGTCGGGTCTTGCTGTTCATAATTTCACGAGTGCGGCCACGG
>CAIKYN010000042.1 GCA_903831635.1 uncultured Spartobacteria bacterium | reverse complement strand
CAGCTTCCAGTTGTTCCATGCTGCGACAGAGTACCTTCAGCGAAGGTACTTCAGTAGGGAACACAGATTTCTCTATAGCAGGCGTGCTCTGTTTCAAAAGACCACTCCATTGTCCCGGAATTTCAATCCGTGGACGATTGGATGCAATCAGCAGTTTCTCCAGCATTTCACGCCTCATCCGGTTAATCTCACCGATGGGAAGAATCACCTCTCCCTCAAGGTTGATTGTGATATTGCGAAGTTCGAGACCTGAGTCGGCAGTCTTCTCCAACTGCACCCGAAGTTTTTCCTCCGTGAGAGGGGCGTTCCTCGCTGTCTCCAGCGGCATGATCGACTCCACGGAGACATCCCCGGACCGCATCACCAGTGGCTTCCCGGCACACCCTGAAATCGTGACATCAAAAGGAGTTCGATGTCGGGGTTCGATGCGGCTTGCGTAGGATTGACGGAGTCGCTTGTCGAGGTCGGGATCGTTTGTTTTCCAGATCCGATCACCAACCTTCAGACGCTTCATGTCAAGATGACCATGGCGGAAATAGTATCGGCCCTCACGGATTTCATAGATGCGCCCCCCCTGTTCCTGGTCGGTATCGGTTCCTGCATCGAAGACGATCCCGTCTCCCGGCTTGAGCGGGGCAAGAGACTCAAAGGCGACGAAGTCCGAGCCGAGCGAGGCAATCGTCCCGACAAAAGCTCCTCTCTTCTTTCCGAAGCGAGCATGGACCAACTCCTGATGATTCACCCCGTGCATCCATCCGGAGTAGAGCCCTCGGGAGAAAGCCATCTCCAGCTGGTAGCGGTCCTCGGGACTTGCCTCACAAGCCTGCCCCGCCAAGACGGCATCGATCGCCTTCCGGTAGACTTGGCAGACGGCCGCCACATATTCAGGGGATTTAAGCCGCCCCTCGATTTTGAAACTGGTGACTCCTGCAGCGATCAGATCAGGAATGTCATTCACAGCTGCAAGATCCTGAGGCGAGAGAAGGTAACGGCGGTCGCCGAGATCACGGATCGCCCCATCGACCACCAACTCATACGGCATGCGGCATGCCTGGGCACACTCGCCACGGTTTGCACTCCGCTGTCCGAGCGACTCGCTGGTGAGGCATTGGCCGGAGTAGGCCACGCAGAGGGCTCCGTGGACAAAGACCTCAAGCGGCATTCTGGATGTGTCGAATCGCTTCAGCTCCCGCAGGGAAAGTTCGCGGGCCAGTACCGAGCGCGTGATTCCCAATTCCCTGGCAATTTCGACACCCTGGGGGGAGGTCAGCGTCATCTGGGTCGAGGCATGAATCGGAAGCTCCGGCACCAATGCAGCCGCCAACCTGACGATGCCGATATCCTGAACGATCAGCGCATCAACACCACAGCGGTTCAGCAATCGTAGGTAATCAGCCGCATCCTCCAACTCCGACGTGAATACCAAGGTGTTCAGGGTCACATAAGCCTTCACTCCATGGCGGTGGCAGAAGGCCATGACTTCGGGGAGTTCCTCCTCGGTGAAGTTATCGGCACGCAGGCGTGCATTGAACCTCGGCAGCCCGAAAAAAACAGCATCGGCACCGTTGGCAACAGCTGCCTTGAGACAATCCCACCCCCCCGCAGGGGCAAGCAGCTCAGGACGTTCCAAGGCTTGATAGGCACTCATGCTTCAGCCTCCTGCGGCTACCTTCATGAGTTCCAGACGATCCCCCGCAGCCAATCTCACGGATATCCATTCGGAGCGATGCAGTGCCACTCCATTATGCTCGACGAGCATCAGAGGCACCGGCAGGGAGAGCTCGGCAAGCAAATCCTCGAGCAGTGTGGAGACCACCTCTTTGGATTCACCGTTTATTAGCAGGAGGGGCATCTGAGAAATGTCTAAAGGTAAAAGTAAGAATGAAAAGTGATATCAAACAGCCATTGAAGCCACGGCTTTGATCGCCGCTTTTTCATTTTTTATATTCCCTTCTCCACTAGTGAGAATGGCACTGTCCCAATCTTTCCAGACAGGCTCAAGTCCACGGGTTGCAAGCATGGAGGCGACCTCTGCAGGTGTACGGTCATCGCTGATCGAGAACTGCTCGGTGGCCGAGGTGCTCCCACAGGTTGCCTCGATCATTTTTCCCTTCACCGTTTGATGGAGTTGATCGGCACCCTGTCCTGTATAGCCGCCCGGTTCGGTATGGCTTCCGGCGCTCATCATCGTGATTCCGAGAGGCGCCAAGGCGTCGCGCAGGGGAGCAGGTTCACGGGTGCTGAGAATAATGCCGACCTGCGGGAAGCTTACTCGAAGGGCACAGATGAGCTGCGTGAGATCGCGATCATCAAAGGAAAACCGTGGCTCGAAAGAGCCTGCTGCTGGGCGCAACCGGGGGAGACTTACCGTGATCTGGGAAGTCCAGCAGACCCGCTGGAGGTGAAACAAATGAGCCGCCAGAGCAGTGGCCTCGCCTCGCCAATCTGACAAACCGAAGAGCACGCCGATGCCAAGCCTGCGGAATCCCGCTGCATGCGCCCGCTCAGGAGCATCAAGACGCCAGTCGTAATCTTTCTTGGGCCCAGCGGTATGGAGTTCGGGATAAACCGAGCGGTCATAGGTCTCCTGATAGACAACCAAACCTTCGGCACCAGCCGCAACAAGGGGCAGGTACTCCTCGGTCTCCAT
>CAIKYN010000041.1 GCA_903831635.1 uncultured Spartobacteria bacterium | reverse complement strand
GACATAGCGTCTGAGATACTGCGACTCGGCTAGGCGAAGATCTTTCTCATCGTACTCAGCCACCTCCAGCTTGGCTTTCAGATGGACACAGAGAATGCGAATCTTCTCACCGGGTGAGGACTCAATCGTGACATCCAGAATACCGCGAGGACTGTGCAGGGTCACTCCGTTCACCTGAAGGGGCAGATCATTCTGAGAATGATGTTCCAGGATCGGGGTTCGACTAAGTAGGGCGACACGACGACTGCTGTCGGTGGCCTGCAGGTATTCACTGTAAGGGAAATCGAGCCCAGCTTTGCGGAGGCGTCGCTGCAGATCCGTGAACTGAGATGGCTCACCCATCTCCTCCAGACCCAGAACGTCGGGTCGGATCGTCCCGATCATCCGAACGACGGCGTCACGTTCGGTTTCTGGTTTTCCAACATTGGGCCTCAGGACACCATCGATGCGACGCGGCATCGCGATGTAGTTCTCCACATTGTAGGTGGTGATCCGGAAACCGTTTGTCCCCTCGGCATGCAGCGAACCGCCACTGCTTGTCAAAAAACAAAAGACGATCCCCAGCGCAGAGATCGTCTTCATGAACCAGCCAGAGATTTTCCTTCCGATCCGATCTTTAGGGAATTTCCCTAGGCGGGTTTCTGCTCGTCCTTAATGGCTGCAGAGGCGGTGGGACTAGTTTCCGTCACGACCGGGGTGGAGGCAACGATTGCTGGAGTGGGAGAAGTAGTCGGCTTGGCCACTTCCTTATCGAACTCATCCTTGGCCTTCTTGAATTCATTCACACTCTGGCCGAAACCGCGGGCGAGTTCGGGCAGACGCTTGGCACCGAAGAGAACCAGAACGATCACCAGCAGGATAATCAGGTCGGGGCCGCTTGGGATACCGAAGGCCAGGAGAGGGTTGATACTGAGCGCTGAGGCAATCATCTGCATGATCTATCTCCTAACACTCCCTGCGATCCATGCAACAAAAAGTCCCATCCTGCCCTAGGCGTTCTGCTTGCGGATTCGCTCAATTTTTCGACGAGATTGTCAGACGGGCGAATTGGCATTAAGAATATAAATACAACCATGGCTGCCCAGTTCCGCGATTATTACGAGACCCTGGGGGTCTCCAAGACCTCATCCGCTGACGAGATCAAGAGTGCTTTCCGCAAGCTTGCCCGCAAGCATCACCCCGATCTGGCCAAGGACAAGAAGGCCGCCGAGGAGAAATTCAAAGAGATCAACGAGGCCTATGAAGTCCTGAGCGATCCCGAAAAGAGGAAGAAATACGACGAGTACGGTTCCAACTGGCAGCATGCCGGCAACGGATTCCCCCCTGGAGGAGGAGCGACTGGCCGCGGAGGTGCGGGGGGATTCGGAGGATATGGAGGCGGCTATGGCGGGGGAGGTGATGCCTCGGATTTTCACTTTGGTGGGACAGGATACAGCGATTTCTTCGAGCAGTTTTTCGGTTCTCGTCGTGGCAGGGGATTCAGCAGTGGTGGGGGAGGTGTCGATTTCGAGGAGACGCCGCAACGCGGGCGTGATGTCGAGGCTGATATTCTCGTGACCCTGGAGGAGGTGCTTCATGGTGCGACCCGACAGATCTCTTTTCGCAAGGGTAACTCACCCGACATTCAGACCTACACCGTCAAGATCCCAAAGGGTGTGCGAGAGAGCCAACGCATCCGTCTTGCCGGGCAAGGGGGCGCGGGTGGTTCACGCGGGGAGGCCGGAGATCTCTACCTCAGGGTGAAGCTCCAGCAGCATCCCGATTACCGCTTCGAGGGTTCCGATATTTATCACGAGGTTGATATTCCCGCTTGGCAGGCTGTGCTCGGAGGCGAACTCACCATCCCGACTCCCGATGGGAGAGCCAAGCTAAAGATTCCCGCAGGCACGCAGAATGGTCGTAAATTCCGCATCCCGGGTCGTGGTTTGCCCGACAAGGGAGGGGCCCGGGGTGATTTCTTCGCTGTCATGGAAATTGCCATTCCCGAGTCGCTCTCCCCGGAGCAGAAAGAACTTTGGGAAAAACTTTCCTCACTCCGCTGACAAAACAGAGTTGAATGAGGTTGTTGTGGAAGTGAATTAAGGATTCATGACCCTGTAACTTATTTAAACCTTCACCTTTCACCTTCTCCACTTGTGTCCCAGCTCGATTATCCCGATTCCTTCCGCGAACTGGTGCGCCAGTTCAGGAGGCTTCCCGGGATCGGACCGAGAAGTGCGGAGCGGATCGCCCTCTGGATGATGCGATCTCCCGATGCCAAGTCGGATCAATTGGTTTCTGCGGTTTCCAAAGCCCGTGAGAGTTTGAAAACTTGCCGTCTCTGCGGATTCTTTGCCGAGACAGATGAGTGCTCCCTTTGCCGTGATCAGGCTCGTGCAGGGAGGGAACTCTGCATCGTCGAGACAGCCACCGATATTCTGCCGCTGGAGCGGACTGGGGTCTTTCGTGGACGCTACCATGCGCTTGGAGGGAAGCTCTCTCCTCTGGATGGCATCGGTCCCGAGCAACTTCGAATCGCCGAGTTGATTGAGCGGATTGGAGAGGAGCGTCCTTCCGAGGTGATTCTGGCTCTCGGGGTTGATGTGGAGGGTGAGGCCACATCCCATTATCTGGCTGAGATGATCGCTCCCACCGGCGTTCATGTGACACGGAT
>CAIKYN010000040.1 GCA_903831635.1 uncultured Spartobacteria bacterium | reverse complement strand
GAGGAAGGAGAGAAGTCCCGTCAGGAAGAAGAGCGCGATCACCGCAAAGGTCATGACCGCTGCGGTGATCTGGTGACGCGTGAGGGAGGAACAGAGGCAACCGAGCGAGAGGTAGAACATCCCCATGAGGAGCAGAAGCAGGTAGGAGCCGACAAAAGCACCGACGGCACCGGCCGCCGTGAGGTGGGTCTGCCACCAAAAAACCAGAAAGTAGAGGCCCGTCGGCATCCAGAGGAACGCGTAGAGGAAGAGCACTCCGAAGAACTTCGCGAGCACCACCTGGGTATCACGCACTGGCGCCGTCATGAGCGGCTCGATGGTGCCGCTCCGGTATTCCTCAGAGTAGAGGCGCATCGTGAGGAGCGGGAAGAGCAGCAGGAAGGAGAACCAGAAAAAGACCGTGTTGAAGAACGACTCCACAACGGTGACTTCCGTGGGGCCGTGATTCAGCACGGAGACTCCGGCATAAAAATTGAACCCCGTGACCAAGAGCAGGAAGAAGAGGATCACCCAAGCCATCGGCGTCTGGAAGGCCGAGGCGACCTCCCTTTTCCAAAGGATCCAGAAAGCTCTCATGGGGTGATGACCTCCTTTTGATCGTTTTGTTCAGCCTTGTTCGCAGTCGTGGCGGGGATCCGGTTAACGAACGATGTGAAGATCTCCTCCAGGGAGGATTCATGGCCCGAGAGTTCCCTGAGCTTCCAGCCCCTCCGTACGGCTTCTTCGAAGAGTGTGGGGCGAGGGTCGCCCGATGACGATGGGATGATTTCGAATCGGGTCCAACGAGAGGTGTCGGAAGTGGTGAAAGCGGGTGAGGAAGAAGCTAGGGGTTCTTCCGCAATGGCTGCCGAGTCAACAACCTTCAGGGCTTGCAGGATGGCAAGCACTCCCTCGGCCGCCTCCCGGTTAGCGGTGTGGATCTCCATTCTTACCGAGCCGGAAAGGGTTATGCCCGAACGTTCGCGTAACTCTGCGGGCGTGCCCGTTGCGACGATCCGACCCTTGTTGATGATCAGGATGCGAGAGCAGGTCATCTCTACTTCGCTAAGAATGTGACTGGAGAGCAGGATCGTATGCCGCTTGGCCAGTCCCTTGATGAGTTCCCTGACTTCACGGATCTGACCTGGGTCGAGACCGATGGTCGGCTCATCCAGGATCAGGATATCAGGCTCATTCACCAAGGCATCAGCTAGTCCGACGCGCTGACGGTATCCCTTGGAGAGGGTGCCGATGAGTTGATTCCTGACATGGGTGATGCTGCAGAGTTCCAGCGCATCCTCGACCTTTTCCGCGATGCGGCGGGAGCGGACTCCTTTCAGTGCGGCCCGATAGCGGAGATACTCGCTGACGCGCATCTCGGGATAAAGGGGGACGTTTTCCGGGAGATAGCCGATCCTGGAACGTGCCTTGAGCGACTGGCTGTGGATATCGAATCCGGCGATCCTCACCTCACCGGCATCCGCAGGGAGATACCCGCTGAGGATTTTCATTGTGGTGCTCTTACCCGCGCCATTCGGCCCGAGAAACCCGATCACCTCTCCTCGATCAACAGAGAACGAGAGATCCCGGATGGCATCGGTAGCGCCATAGCTTTTGGTGAGTCCTTGGACAGAGATCATGCAGGTTCCGTGAAGGCTTGAAAATCTACTCGGTACGAGCCCCAGGCGCAAGAATGCACGGGGCTCAGAATGCCAGCTTGCTCCCTTCACCTGATCTGTTAAAGAATGATAATTCTGTGACTGTAGCCGGTGAATTCGGCTCGCGGCATGGACGACACGACTTTTCACACCTTCATGAGCACATCCTTCACGGCCCGCTGGAACGAGGCGGCCATCGATGAAAATTACGAAAAATGGCTGCGGGACCCCGCCTCCGTTTCGCCCGACTGGTCCTCCTTCTTCGAGGGTTTTGAGCTC
>CAIKYN010000039.1 GCA_903831635.1 uncultured Spartobacteria bacterium | reverse complement strand
CGGCGGAAGAGATCCTGAATGGCAGCCAGCGTCTCGCGTTCGTTGCGTGCATAGCTGGAAACCGTGGCAACCAAGTCGCCGAGTGAGGTGATGTGTTTGGAGTTTGTGTGTATTTTCATGATGGGCTTGTTTCTGAGGAGTAAGACACGGCCTCTTCGTTGGATGTTCAAAAATAGTTTTGGTCGGAGTGCACTCCTCTCCTCCCCACTCTCCCGAGGGCGATCCCCCAAGGCGCAGGCCTTGCTTGTCTCTAAAGCTCGGATATGATTCGGGGATTCCCTATCCGGATTCGTATGAACTCACTATCCGCCAAACGATCAACACTCCACGGCGTCTTCTTTCTGTGTGTTTTTTCATGTTTTGCCCTCTCTTCGGCAATGGCCATCGAGACAAACTCCTCAAGTTCAGTCTCAGCACTTCCGATGCTAGCCGCGAAGGCATCAGGGAATCCCGATACACTTCTGAAACTTCTCTCGGCAGGAGGCTTGGTGATGATTCCTCTGCTTGTACTTTCCGTAATCACATTGGCATTGATTCTCGTCTATCTCGTGACGCTGAGGAGGAGTGCCGTGGCAAGCTCACGATTCATGACGGTGGCTGAGACACTGCTCGCCAAGGGGGATTTTTTGGGACTGCTGGCTATTGCCAACAAGCACCGAGATATCGCAGCCACCATCCTCACCCGGACCCTCGAATTTCTAGCCAGCCACCCGATGGCCACGGACGATCAACTTCGAGAAATTGCCCAGATAGAGGGAACCCGCGAGGCATCCTTGCTCAACCAGCGCGTTGCATGGCTCGCCGACATCGCCACGGTGGCACCAATGCTGGGACTACTGGGAACGGTTTTTGGCATGATCCGTTCCTTCAGCGTGATGGCGAATGATGTAGCTGCTTCACGACCCATGTTGCTAGCAGAGGGCGTCGCGGAGGCTCTGGTCGCAACCGCGGCGGGACTGGTCGTCGGCATCCCGGCTATGATCGCCTATGCGTGGTTCCGGGGGAGGGGGCAGGAAATGATCTCGGAAATGGAAGGGGTCACCTCCCTGCTCCTCGTGAAGCTCGTGATCGCCAGAAAGAGCTCTCAGACAGACCGCTGATAAGCGCTCCGCTCGTCGTGAACTTCCGCACGCGCCTACAGCCGGAGCCACGGGGTTTCCTGATTGCCCCGATGGTCGACATTCTTCTCGTGCTGCTCGGATTCTTCATGCTCACGTGGAGTTTTGCACGGCAGGAAAGAGAGCTTGATGTCCAGATGCCCTCGGCGGGTGAAGCGAAAGAACAGCGCCGCTCCGTCGGAGAAGTCATCGTCAATGTGAAAGTCGATGGCAGTCTGGTCATGAACCGTCGTAGCATGTCCCCCAACGAGCTTCTTTCTGCGCTCTCTCGGATCGCCGCGCTCTACCCCGATCAGGCCGTAGTGCTGAGGGCGGATCAGCGTGTCGACTACGGACATATCGTTCGGACACTAGATCTCTGCCGAAAGGCCAACATCTGGAATATCGCGTTCGCTACAGCCAGTCCCGACGCGCCACCAGCACCAACAGCATCAACGGCACCCTCCGTCAGTCCATGAAGAAGGCACTCGCAGACACCGCTCGTGATTGCGTTCACCGTGCATCGGGAGCAGTTCTCGCGTGGCTTTCACTCACGGGGTTCAGCGGATTATCGGGATTACAGGCTCAGTCTCTCTCACCCGAACCAGAAGTCCGGAGGGCACTTCCCATCACGGACTCCTTCAATCCAACCCCCACTCCCCTTCCTAGACCCACTCCGACCGCAACTGCAATGCAGGTAAGGAAGGCGCTTCCGGCACATCCCAGCTCAATTTCGTCTACTGCTTCGCCCCCAGCACCGCAGTCGTTGCGCTCCCTCGAGACGCCTTCAATCTCGCAAACTCCTATTACTGCTTCTGCTAAGGCTGCCTCTGCCGCTTCAGCTGTCGCTAACACAGAAGCAAACTCCACCGATGCACCCGGGAGTATTCGCCTCACCCCCGCGATGACTGCCGATCCTTTAGCCCTAGCTGCATCACAGCTTGCCATTGCCGATGGTTGCTATGCGAGAAAACAGCCAAGAATGGCCATTCCCGAATATGAGAAGTTCCTGATCATGGCCTCTCAGACAGCTCCAGAAAGGGAACGCGCCCTCTACCGTCTGGGGGAATCTCAACGCCAGATGGGCAGCATGACCGCAGCGGAGAGTAGCTTCCTGAAGTTGATCGCCGAATACCCGAAGGGTCAGTATGTCCCCTCTTCCTCGTTTCGTCTTGGTGAAATAAGGGAGGCGCGCGGTGAGTATCCGAATGCGGCGGATAATTTTGCAGTCACCGCGAAAGGCGCAACCGATCCCTCGATTCGCCTTGCCGCACTCTATCATCAGGCACTCTGCCTGGAAAAGAGCGGTCGTCAGCAGGAGGGAGAGGTTCTGTTCCGTTCCGTGGCTTCAGAAAAACTGATTGGGACGACCCCTAATCCCTACCGAACCCCCACCCTGATACATCTGGCATCGTTGGCCACCGCTTCGGAAAACAAGACGGATGCACTGGCCGACTACAACGACATCATGTCCGCGGAAATCAAAGGCGAAAACTTCTCGGAAGCGGCACTCAAGGCGGCCCAGTTGGAATCGGAGTTGGGGCACCCTGATGAAGCTCGGAAGATTTTGGAGAGAGTCGCCTCATCCAAAGACTCGGGGCGCTGGCAAAGCGTCGCCTCTCTGGGTGCCTTGAGACTTGCCGCACAGTCCGGTGATACTGCTGCTATTCTGAAAGCAGCGGAGGGGGCGCTAGCCACCGATTCCGAGAACAAACCGGAAATCCTGCTCCTTCAGGCAAACGCTTTGAGGAAAAGTGGTAAAAATGCCAAGGCGCTTGAGAACTATGACACGATCCTCCGCGAGTATCCGGGGAGCAAAGCCTCTTCGGAGGCTCTCTTCCAACGCCTCTTGGTGCTCCATGCCATGCGGAACCCCGAGCTGAACACAGAAATCGACCACTACCTGCTGACGGCAAGCGATCCCTCCGATAGAGCGCGTGCCCAATTACTCAAAGCCGAGTCCACACTCATGGCATCCAAGTATCAGGAGGCAGCACTCCTCTATCATGACCTGCCAATCAGCGATCTGCCGCCATCCGCGAAGCCGGACATCCTTTACAAGGAGGCCTGGGCCCTCATGCAGGCCTATCCTCAGGGTCCGTCAGTTCAATCAAAGCCCGTTAACCCAGACCTGCAGGCAGAGACAACAGCAGCTCTGTCACGATTCATCGAATCCTGCCCGGATGATGCGCGGACTCCTGCCGCCCTCGCCCAACGGGGACTCCTCAATCTCAAGCAGAAGAACTT
>CAIKYN010000038.1 GCA_903831635.1 uncultured Spartobacteria bacterium | reverse complement strand
GTTCGACTCTTCCTTGTTTTCAGCACTTCTTACTTCCGCCTGATTGAGATTCCCGAGATTGCCTTCGGAGTGCTCGGGGCCGCCATGGGGGCCATTGGCCTCATTGTTTCTCCTTGGATCCGCAAGATGGTGACCACCAGGAGCATCGGTGCCAGCTTCGCGATCATGACCGGGGTGGTCTTTGTGGGACTCGTAGGGGTGGCCTTCCATCCTCCCTATTGGGGACTACTCTTCGGCTATCTCCTCTGGGGTGCCATGACGATGATCGGCTTTGCGGTTTCGACCTATCTCAATCAACTCGTCGACTCTCATCACCGTGCAACGGTCCTTTCTTTCAAAGGGGTGACGATCAATCTGGCCTATGCGGGGATCAGTCTGCTCTTTGCCTGGGCTCTGCATCTCGTTCCCGGATCGAATGCCGAGGAACAGCTCGGCCATGCCTTCGGCTTCCTCCCCTTCTGGCTGCTGCTGACCTGCGGGATCCTTTTCTTTACTTTCAGAAAACATCTCAGGCTCCTCACAGTGCGCCCCACTCCCACCGGGCAATGATTCTGGCATTCAACAAACCTTACGGCGTGCTCTCACAGTTCACGCCGGATGGATCGCCGAACCGGACGCTGACGGAGTTCGGTTTTCCGAAGCAGGTCTATCCGATCGGCCGGCTCGACGCCGATTCGGAGGGGCTACTTCTTCTCAGTGATGAGGCTGGTCTGAATACGCGCCTACTCGATCCGGAGCATGGGCATCCACGGTGTTACTGGGCTCAGGTAGAGCGTCTGCCCAGCCCCGAAGCGCTTGCGGAACTTGCCGGCGGCGTGATGATCCAGGAGTATAAGACCCGACCCTGTCGGGCATGGCTGCTCGATCCCCAGCCCGAGGTGCCTCCACGCGATCCTCCGATCCGTTTGCGCAAAAGCGTTCCCGATTGCTGGGTTGCCTTGGAACTCCATGAGGGTAAGAACCGTCAGGTCCGCCGAATGACCGCTGCGATCGGCCATCCCACGCTGAGGCTCATCAGAAAAAGCATCGGGGAGCTGATGCTGGGAACTCTTGCCCCCGGGGTCTGGAAGGAACTCTCGATCGACGAACGAGGAATGATTTTCCGTTAGTTTGGTAATGGGTCAGCGCTTCCCGAACCGGCTGACGCCTCGATCCAGGCAAGCGCCTTGTCGTAGCTACGACGCTCAAGGTAGTGGAGGAACTGCGGGTCGAGTTCCTCGACTGGAAGCGCTGCGCTTAGTGTGTCAATTCGATGAGAGACCTCGATCAGTCGCTCGAGATGGCCTGCGGCATCCCGATCCCTGTGCGTGTGATCGGCAATGACGGCAAGGCGTTCGCGCAATACCTCGGCGAGTGGTCTAAAATCAGGGGAGGACATTCTGGCCGTGCTGGCGGAGAAGATGGTCGCAGATGACGAGATTCACCATTGCTTCGACCATCGGAACGGCGCGCGGCAGGACGCAGGCATCGTGGCGGCCGCGTGCGGCAAGCTCCGCAGGCTCTCCCTCCACAGTCACCGTCTGTTGAGATTTTGCGATGGTAGCGGTCGGCTTGAAGGCGACACGGAAGAAGATGTGCTCTCCATTGCTGATACCGCCCTGGATACCGCCAGAGCGGTTCGTGGCCGTGGAGACCTTTCCTTCCTCCATCACAAAGGCATCGTTGTGCTCGCTGCCGGTGAGACGTGATCCGGCGAAGCCGCTGCCGATCTCAAATCCCTTTGTCGCGGGGAGACTCATCATCGCTTTGGCAAGATCGGCTTCGAGCTTGTCAAAGACAGGTTCGCCAAGCGAGGGGGGAACCCCTCGGACAATGCACTCGATGATTCCGCCGATGCTGTCTCCCTGGGAACGAACTTCCTTAATGCGGGCGATCATTGCCTCGGCGGCTTTCTGATCGGGGCAGCGGACTGGGGTGGCGTCGACTTGGGCGGTTGTGACGGTCGCCGGATCGACGTCCGACTCTAGATCATGGATGGAGCGGACGTAGGCGACCACTTCGTAGGAGGGATGGAGCGTGCGGATTACCTTGTGAGCGATGACTCCGGCAGCCACGCGACCGATGGTCTCGCGGGCGGAGGAGCGCCCGCCTCCTTCCCAGTTCCGAATGCCGTACTTGGTCTGGTAGGTGAAATCGGCATGCGAGGGACGGAACATGGTCTCCATCTCGGTGTAAGCCGAAGGACGTGCATCCTTGTTATCGACGGCCACCAGAATGGGGGTGCCAAGCGTCTGTCCCTGAAAAACCCCGGAAAGGATGCGGCATGTGTCCTCCTCCTGGCGCGGGGTGACGATGTCGCTTTGTCCCGGGCGGCGGCGGTCGAGCTCGACTTGGATCTCTTCAGCCGTGATCGGAAGCCTGGAGGGACAGCCGTCGATGACGCAGCCGACCCCTCCGCCATGGGATTCACCCCAGGTGGAGACGCGAAAGAGAGTTCCAAAGATGCTGGCCATAAGAGTTGTTAGTATGCGTGCCACGGCAGGTCAACTCACGCAAAATCTCCTCACTCACGGTCTCGACCCCATGGAGAGAGGGAGGGGGTGCTTGACGCGGCCTCTCCGAACTTTTATTCCATGAGATGCAGCTTAAGATTGCAAACGCGCCGGGGAGGCATCCCATATTTCCTGAATAAGATGCTACTGGGCACGGGACTGCCGTCGCATTGCTTCATTTCACCCAAGACTTCCTAACGCTCAGCCATTTCCCAAATCATGTTCAACAACCTTCTCGGATTCCTCTCCAGTGATATTGGAATCGATCTCGGAACCGCCAACACCCTTGTCTATGTCAAGGACAAGGGCATCGTTCTCCGTGAACCTTCCATAGTCGCCGTCAAGGCCGGCACCACCCAGGTGCTTGCCGTCGGTGATGAGGCCAAGCGGATGCTTGGACGCACACCCGGTAATATCACCGCGATCCGTCCTCTCAAGGATGGTGTCATTGCCGACTTTGAGATCACTGAGGCGATGCTTCGGCACTTCATCAACAAGGCCCATGGGAATCGCCGCTTTGTTCGCCCCCGCGTCGTGATCGCTGTTCCAAGTGGAATCACCGAGGTGGAGAAGCGCGCTGTGAAGGATTCCGCCATGCATGCCGGTGCTCGTGAGGTTTACCTGATCGAGGAGCCGATGGCCGCTGCGATCGGTGTCGGGCTTCCTGTCACCGATCCCGCTGCCAACATGATCATCGACATCGGCGGCGGCACCACCGAGGTGGCTATTATTTCGCTGGCGGGAATCGTTATCAGCAAGAGCGAGCGTGTTGCGGGTGATGAGTTGGATAATTCCGTCACCCAATATCTCAAGCGTGCCTACAATCTGCTGATCGGTGAACGCACGGCGGAGGAGATCAAGCTCCGTCTTGGCAGTGCCCACGTTCTCGAGAAGGAACTCACCATGGAGGTCAAGGGACGCGATCAGGTCGCCGGACTTCCCAAGACCATCACCATCACGTCACAGGAAATCCGTGAGGCACTCATGGAGCCTGTTTCGCGTATTGTGGATGCAGTCCGCATCACGCTTGAGCGTTGCCCTCCCGAGCTCTCCGCAGATCTCGTCGACCGCGGAGTTGTTCTGGCAGGCGGCGGAGCCCTTCTGCGAGGCCTCGACAGGCTGATCGCCGAGGAGACAGGTCTTCCGGTCCATGTGGCCGAGGATCCGCTCAGCGCCGTTGCCGAAGGAACCGGCAAAGCCCTCCAGGAAATCGAATTCCTCCGGGCCGTTGCCGCGACCGATCGTCCCAGAGCCTAAAGTCATTTCGGGCTTGCGGAGTCATCCGCGCCCGGATTTCACGCACTTCCTTTCCGGGGCCACAATCCGTAAAACAGCACTAGGAACACCATCCGGATGAAAAAAATCCAGATTGCCACCCTTGTCGTTTTCGCCGTGCTTGCGATCGCGTTCTGTTTGCTGGAGTCCGGCACGCTGTCATGGCTCCAGTCGGGACTTCTAGGGGTTATGTCGCCGATCAGTCGTTCCGGAAGCGCGGTCAAAAGCAGTATCGGCACCCTCGGTAAGGATCTTATGACGCTGGATCAACTCCAGGCGGAGTATGAGCGGGTGCTCTCCGAGAACCGAAAGCTCCGTGCGGAGAACAATGGACTGCGCGATCTTCAGCAGGATAACGATCATCTCCGACAGGTGTTGGGTTACCGGGAGCGCTCCTCGTTCCGTCTGGTTCCCGCCTTGGTTTTGGGACATGACGCCGGCGTCTGGTGGAGCACGATCAAGATCAACCGGGGGTCTGCCGATGGCATCACTCCCGACATGCCTGTGATCACCGACAAAGGGCTTGTCGGCAAGATCACGGCCGTATCTAGCAACCTCTCCGAGGTGCTTCTGGTCACGGATGAAAACTGCAAGGTAGCAGCCAAGGTGGAGGGAACCAAGGAGCAGGGAATCAGCGCCGGGTCACGTGACCCGGTGGGTGAGTTGAGGCTGACGTTTTTGAGCAAACTGGCTGATCTTCAGCCCGGGCAGAAAGTTTACACAGCGGGTGTGAGCGGAGGGATCTTCCCCTCCGGTATCGCTCTCGGCACGGTGAAAAGTTTTCACGCCCGCGAACTTGATGGCGAAGCCATCCTCGAGCCCTCCGCCGATCTCGGCGCGCTCGAGGAGGTCTTCATTGTCACCGGGGCGAAATGAGGCAAGGCATCCTTTTCATCATTCTCCTGCTTCTGCTGCCGATAGCTGTGGCCGTTCAGGATCTCTTGCCTGCCATTCCCCCTTTCAAGGAAAGGGTCCAGCTTCTGCCTGTGGTTTTTTGTTTCGGGGTGATGGCCCTGCCACTGGTGCCGTCGCTCTATTTCGCTCTGGCGACGGCCTTGGTCCAGGGGCTCGTGTTGCTGCAGATCCAGTCGGGACAGGTGGAGCTCGGGCTCACGGAGCCGGTTGTGTTTTTTCTGACCTGGGCGATTCTTCTCCAGATGGCAAGTGAGGCAACCCATGGGATGCGATGGGAAGTTCATGCCCTCGGCAGCGCCGCCGTGACACTGACCCTCCTGGGTGTCGAGTTCCTGGTGCTTTGTGTGAAGAGGGGAGGGCTGCCGCTGGAGATGACGGTTCTCCTGCGTGTCGTGATTCCTTCGGTGGCAGCATTACTGATTGCTCCTCTCCTTTACTTTGCTCTTCGCAAACTCGTGCCGGTGTTCCTTGAGGAGAACCTTCTCCCCAAGAAGCCCAATTTCAGCAGGTAAGGCCATGAAATCGCTCGACGACTCCCTGCGCAAAATCCTCATCCTTGGGGGGATTCTTGCCTTGGCTCTGATCCTGCTCCTGGCGCGGATGTGGTACGTCCAGATTTTCAAGTGCGCCGACTACAAGGCCCGTACCAAGGGGCACTCACAGCTCACGGTTCGACTCCCGGCCGTGCGTGGCGAAATCTGTGACCGCAAGGGTGTGCCG
>CAIKYN010000037.1 GCA_903831635.1 uncultured Spartobacteria bacterium | reverse complement strand
GGAAAGAAAGATAAAACTCAGAAGCAGGGTCAGCTTGATCTTTGGCTTCGATGGGCTACTGGGTATGAGTGGTTCCTCGATGAGGTGGTACGGATAGCTTGCCGCAGTGGCGAGCACACCGGTCTGATTCAGCTGGGAAATCACATTGTCGTAGAGTGTCCGGTCCGAGGCGACTTCCCGGACAAGCGTCCCGTACGGGATGCTGAGTTTGTTGAGTTCCAGGGCCTTCTGCTCCTGCTCCCTGAGAGATTCCTCCATGCGGTGTTCTGTACCCAATGCCGACTGGTACTGTTGCGTGACTTCGGCTGTTGCCTTCCTCACTTCGGAGGCTAGGTCGGATTTTAAACCATTGATTTTGTTGACCGCCGCAACATGCTTTGGATTCTTCTCAAGATAATGCCCCTCCATGGTGGCTAGATCTGATTCGGCCTGATTGATCTCGGTTCTCAGGCTCCCAACTTCCCTCAAGTTGGCCACACTGCTGATCTGGAGAAGCGCATCGGTGTCTCCGGGATCGGTTTGATGGAGTTTTTCCAAATCCGCCTCCAGCTTCAGGCGTGTGTTTTTTGCCTCCGTCAGGGCGGTATTCACATCGTGCAATTTCTGCATCACGATGTTTTGGTTTTCTTCCAAGGAAACGGCGTGGTGTTCTTCCTTGTATCGTTGGAGCTCCAGTTCGGATTTTTCCAGTTTTGTTTTCAATTTTTCCGCCTCTTCTTGAAGGATCTCATTAGAGGTATTGGCGATGAGCATGCGCTGCTGGAGGGTTTCACGCAGGAATTCCTTCACCACGGAGGTTGCCAGGGTGCAGGCAAGCGTGGCATTCGTATCCTCGACAAGAATATCGATAACCCGGGCATTGTGACGCACCGTGACCTTCACCTTGCCTTCCATGCGTGAGGCGAGTTCATCGTCATTGTATGGCCATCCTCCCGACTTTGGAGGAGCGAAACGGGCATTGGATTCCAGGTGATTCGATTTCACGACGCGCAGCATGATGTTGCGACTGGTGATGGCATGCATCACGGTATTGACGAAGTCGGTGTTCTGGGTGCCTCCCATGACCTCTTCGTCCTTGAGCGTGCGTTTTTGCTGCTCGTCGACTTCCAATACGGCGCGGGATTCATAAATCTTTGGATGCTGAATCAGCCAAGCTGAGACTGCAACCATGCCAATGATCACGATCGTTGCGATAACCCATAGCTTCTTGAGCAGCAGGAAATAAATTCGCCGAAACTCAATGACTTCGCTGAGAGATGGGGGATTGAGATGGGGTGGGTTATTGTGACCGGAGGTGAGCCCTGCGTGATGCATTTCGTGGACTGGCACTCCTCCGGCAACGGGCTTTTTTTCTGGGAATTCTGGTGATGACATTTGAGAAATTGTGGCGGTCTGCCCTCTAGCAGAGCCAAGTTCTTAGAATAAAGCTTCTCCCACCGTGATGGTGTCTTGGGGATGAATCATGAAGGTTGCATGATCTTTCCCTTGAGCCATCTTCTTGGCATTGAATTTCATGATATTCTCGTGCCCATCGACGAGGCGTTTGACAGTAACCCTTCCCTGATCGGCTATGGAAGTGTATCCACCAGCCATTCCGATCGCCTCGAGAAGGCTGATTTCATCGAGTCCCTGCATATTGTAGGCGCCTGGTTTCTGAACCTGTCCGAGGATGGTGAAGAGCTTCATGGCGTAGGTTCTGACCGTGATGCTGACTTGTGGATTGCCCAAATATCCATCACGAAGCCGTGCTGCAACGAGGCTCGTTGCTTCCGCAGTGGTGAGTCCGCCTATCTTCACCGGGCCGATCATCGGAAAGATGGCCTGCCCGTCCCCCGAGATTCTGATCACCGCATCCATGTCAGGTTCCTGAATCACCCGAAAATCGAGAAGATCCTCCGGGCTTAGCTTGTAACTGTTCGTCGTCAGAGCAGTAGCGTGATGGAAGGCCGCCACATTGATAAATATTATCAGAACAATGGATACAATTCGGAGCGGATTCGAAAAATTAACAGTGAGAGCACGGGACATGGAAATCAAAAAGCTGTCTTGCAAGCTACGCCTATTTGGTTGTCTTTCCAGCTGTAGTTTTCATAGGTTGAGTTGTTTTGCTTGAAGGAGTAATAAACGTCCGCATCCAGATATTTCAGGAAGTGATACGATAGATGAGGCCTGATAAAGGCGTAGTTATCCACACGACTGGTTGAGACATTGGATGTGTTGGAGATGTAGGTATCGTTCTCATAGCCGATAGAGATCCCGGGCGTCCATCGTTGGTGAATGCTGTGATCCACGGAAATGCTGAATCCGGTGGCAATGTAATCCTGGCCGGCAAGGGAAGCAGAGCTTTGAAGGTTCCGGTAACCAAGGATGCTTATCATTGTGTTCTGGGAGGGATGATAATCACTCCCCAGAGAAAAAACCGGCAATAATCTGATGGGAATATTGCCTGTTGTGAACTCGTTGGCCTGAAGCCCTGCAGAAGCTTTCAGAAGGAGTTTACCGGTTAAGGTATATTCCAATCGGCCATTGATTGTTTGGTAATCCTGGTTGGGACTTCCCTGGGTAGTATCTTCCCCAATGATCCCCTGAAATCCTATCTTGAGTCTTGGATCCAGTTGGTAATCCATTCCCAGTCTCACCTCTTGGTAGTAGGTGCTGAAATTGCCGGGATAAATATTGCTGTGCTGGTTGAGTCCAATCTCAATGGAGGTTTTGGAGGATTTATGGTAAATGAATTTCAGTGTGTTGCTCAGCATTGTTCCCCTGACGTAGTTGCCGACATCACGGTTTGGACCATTGAGATATTGGTAGAAACTCTCTAAAACAATGCTGAGTTTTTCAAAGATATGCTGAGCGATCAGATTTGCGGTCTGATCATAGCCGTTGATCTGGGGGAGATCGGGGTAGATGAGACCTGTTCCGAGATAACTTAGAGTCAGGTAATCGTTCTTGTGCTGCCGGTAGTCACCAGCGTCAAAACTGAATCCTCCCATAATTTGATAGAGGCTGCTTGAAACAGTGTTGGTATGGGTAATGAAGATATTGTCATCGTAAACATAGCCGAGGCCAGCCAATGGCCTGAACCGCCATGTCCTATTGCTTGCTTCCTTGGTGGCATTTGGATTCATCAGCGCAGAGGAAGCATCACTTAACGAATCCAAGTCAGGCAAATCCGCCACACTGAGGTTTTCCCTTACATTGACCGAGTTCCCATTCGAATCAGGAGCGGCTTGCTGGCTTGCCGAAGGCGAAAACTGATCTGCAGTGATTGGCGAAAAGCTAGCTCCTGTTGGTACAGCTCCAGGTTGCGATCCGCTGTTCTTGGCGGGTAAATCCGGCATTCTGGGCATCGCATCGGAGGTTGAGGGTGAACCATCAGTGCTAGTCGCCGGTAGGCTGCCGATCGGCTGAATGCTTGCCTGACAGAACCCCTGCACGGAAATTCCCAAATGCAGAATGACGCACATCAGAGTCGTCAATCCATATCTAAAGTGTCTTGATTTCTGCATGGTCTCCTGAATCAATTTCAATAGCTTCGAGAGACTTCGGGGGTTTCCGCTGGGGTAGGGGTGGGGGTGGGCTGAGTGTAGGTTGCAGGATTAGCAGAGTTAAATCTGGAGTTCCCGGGAGCTTCGGAGGGGCCAGTTGAGGATTGCTGGGCTTCCATGGAGGCATTCGCTGCTTGAGAAATGGCGGCTGCTTGGTTGGGAGCGGCTTTAAGAGCTGCTGAAACAATGGTGGGTTCCTGGGTTGGTGCAGCAGAGACAGCGCTATAAACAATCGTGGGAGCCAGAGATTGTGCCGCAAGTATTGATGCTGACACGATCGCAGCAGCATCATAGGGGGCTGCATTGACTGAGGTAAAGACAACCGCTCCAACTTCAGCTGCGAGAATGGTCTTATTGTTTACCGATGCAACAAGTTCTTGTACCGCGGCCTGTGTCATTGCGGCGGCATAGGGGAGATTCAAAACATAGCCCCCGTTTTCTACCACCAAGATTCCCTGAGTCGCGTTCTGTGCTTTTGTCGTTCCTCCAAAGACAAGTGTCGCAAGAACAAAGGAAAAGAAATGAATTTGTGAATATCGGCCTGCCCTCATTGGAAAAAAGTACCTCTTCAAGTAGCGACCGTAAGCGATTCGAGTAATTAAGTGCTTCATGGAGCAAGTGTCTTGGGAAGGCTTTCTTGTGGTAAAAGTTTCCTTAGTTTTAGGTCCTTAACGGTCCCGTTGATTTTTGCACTGTAAAGGTATTTCTTACCATCAGGCTTCTCCACTCGGATAATAGAATCACCCTTTTGGACATTTTCTCCTGATCGTTTGTAAACATCCAGTACTACTGACCCCTCAGGATCATCGATCGGATATTGTACCGAATTGTTGGCGAT
>CAIKYN010000036.1 GCA_903831635.1 uncultured Spartobacteria bacterium | reverse complement strand
GAGCATGGCATCATGGCGCAGAGCCGTGGCGTAGATGATGCTATCCGCCATTGGAAGAGAAAGTCTGGCGGCTTCAAGTGCTAGGGTAGCATCAAGTTCCACAATCTTTCCTAAGCTCATCAAACCATAGACTTGCGCAGCAATATCTTCCCCCCTCTCCCTCAGTACTTTTTTGTAAACCTCGTAGATGGAAATCGCTGGCACAATTAGATTGCCCGTATCCTCGATCGCCATGGCAAAAAGTTCTGCACGGTCGGTTCCAGCCAGATATTCAAGCCATGCAGAGGAGTCGACAACGTTCACAACCGGTCTTCCTCTCTCTCAATTGTCGGATCCATCCCCTTGAGGAATCCTCGCATCGACTTGGGGGAGCGCACTGGTATGAACTCCACACGATCTTCATGATTGAAAACATGAAGGCGCATTCCAGGCTCCAAGCCCATCCGCTTACGAATCTGCCGCGGGATCACTACTTGAAACTTGGGAGAAACGGTTACGGTGTTCATATCGATAGTTAAAATGTATTCCAATTTACGATCGATGCAAGATTTGGGTTTAATTCGTTTATCTCAGTGAACATCCTAGCTTGAGCTAGAGGTCTTCCATGGGGAGTAAAGGAGAAGGTATTTGAAGGAATTAGAGAAGTTATCGCGCAAAGGCGCAGAGGCGCGACGGGGGGGAGATTGAAAAAAAGAATGCTTCAAGGCGCTGTCGTTTAAGGTCTTCGGAAATTTAGTTCCATCGCTTTTTCCATCTCTGCGCCTTGGCGTTTCTGCGCGAGTTATTATTTTTGAAATTAAAAGCTCCTCACGAAGGCCCGGATCGTATCGATTTCATAATCCATCATCTCATTGCTGAGTCCGGGGAAGGTTCCCAAGAAAATCGCTTGATTCATGATGGCATCCGCACCAGTCATTTCCCCAACCACCCGGAATGAGTCAGGCCGGTCTTTACGGAGCTGAACAAAGACAGGTTGACGAAGGAGGTTCCCTCCAAAGAACATCCGGTTGCCAATTTTCTTCTCATCAAGATGACGGGCCAGATCAGTATGCTTGAATGCAGCGGAAGGCTTCACCCGGAGCATGAACCCGAACCAGGAACAATCCGTACGGCAATCAGTGCCATCCCAGGTAAATCCATCGTCCAAACTCCAAGCAGTCGCATGGGTCGGCAGACTGAACTCGAAGACATCTCCCAAATCAGCAAGACCTGCGCGCAAATATTCCCAATTTGAGGATCTGGCTTTGATGAAGGAAGGAAGTTTCTTGAGTTGTTTGCGGCCGATTGCTGCCTGTGGGTCCAGGGGTTTCAAATTATAGCCAAGATGGCTGTAGGTGTATTTGTGGTCGTAGCCGGGAGGAAGTTCTCCAAGGTTCCAACAAAAGCGCTTACCGCAGGTGTCATCCTTACCTGAGGGGCACCAGCAGTCGCGTCCCCAGTCACGGAAACTCTCGGCATAAGTCTTCAGTGGAGGACGGAATACGATGTTTACTGCTCCACCCTCACCCATGGTCAGGTGATGAGGAGGATAGAATGACTGAGTAGAGATATCGCCCCAAGTCCCGGTATAACGCGTGATATGAGTGCGACTCTCTGGAATACCAGGGGAGTTTTCGGTGATTCCAAGTGCCTTGGCTCTTTCAATCGGCATCGAATAGGTACAACCAAGTGCGTCGCAATTGTCCTCAACAAGCCAGAGATCGTACTTTTTGCAAAATTCGAGAACGACGGCTACGTCAAACGGATTTCCAAGTGCATGGGCGATCATG
>CAIKYN010000035.1 GCA_903831635.1 uncultured Spartobacteria bacterium | reverse complement strand
GAAAGCATCCCGGGTTGATGGGCCGAAAGGGAGTTCGCGGATTGCTGGTTATTGGATGGTTCGACGCTCATGCAGTGTGGGAAAAGTGAACAGAAATACTTAATGGCATTAATGAAAAACACCATTCTTTTCGGCTAACTCCCCCATCTTACAGCGGTATCATTCAGTGGGACTGGACTGAAATTTTAGTCCCAAGGCGCGATAGACTTGGCCCCAGAAATGAAAGAATTCAGAGTGGGCCAAGGACCATACTGATGGAATGATAAGGGGGGAATAAGGGGCTGTGAGGGGGTGTATATAGGGTTGAGGGAAGCAGGAAACTGTTGGGAATAGTTGGGACTTCAGGATGGTTTTTTCGCTAATGGTTTGTGGGTGAGAGTATGAAAT
Source organism: uncultured Spartobacteria bacterium (assembly GCA_903831635.1). Taxonomy (GTDB): domain Bacteria; phylum Verrucomicrobiota; class Verrucomicrobiia; order Chthoniobacterales; family UBA6821; genus UBA6821. The sequence goes on along the minus strand of CAIKYN010000035.1, from coordinate 14,787 downwards.
GCGATTTAGGCATTCTCCTGAAGCAGGGGAAGTCATCAAAGTATTAATGGAAGAATCCATAAAAAGATTGATGTTTTTATGGCTGTGCGTAAAAACACAAATATGCGAACTACGCTAGATCTTCCCGATGAGCTTGTTACAGAAATCAAGATCCTTGCTGCTCAGGAGAAAAGTACACTTAAGGAACTGATTGGAGAGCTCTTGCGAAGTGCTCTGCGTGCGAGGATGACGCAGAATCGCCCCAGTGCTCTGCCAAGAATGTACCGACCTAACAGAGTTCCTATCACCAGCTCTTGGATCTCTCAAATCAGACAGGAGGTCAGGGGATGATCGTGGCCGATGCCTCCGTGGTGACGTTCCTTTTTCTGGAGGGGGAGCTGTCGGGGATTGCGAGAGAGCTTTTCACGTTTGATTCAGAGTGGATTACTCCACCGATACTCAATCATGAAATGCTGAATATCTTCGCGGCGGTGGGATCGGCTGATGGAAATGTCCAAGGAATGGAGGAGTTGTGGAAAGAAGCTCGTGGCGTACTGGGCTCCAGACAACAGATTCCTGATCCTCAGCAATCACTGCGGTTGGCAATCGAATTGGGGATTTCTGGATACCAAGCGCAATACATTGCCCTGGCTGGTCAACACAGGCTCCCGCTGCTCACCACAGACGCACTCCTTCTTGAACTTCTGCCAAGGAAAACCTGCACACCAGAAGTCTATCTGGAGGCCCGGCTCTCAGGACGTCCTGGGTGACGGGATTTTTGCTATTTCCTAATCTTTGCTGGAGCCTTCTTGCGGCGTGTCGCACGCGAAGCCTTGTGCACTCCGGGATCTTGAGCAACCGGGCTATCGGCAGGACCGGCCCACATGCGGAAGCCTCCTTCGAAAGCGTTCGCATTGTCGCCCGCAATGCAGGCAGGGGGGAGTTCTTTCAGCAGCTTTGTGTTCCCCCCCCCTAGAACCACATAGTCCGGGAGGATCGCGGCGGTCAGGATTTCAACGGCTTGGAAGACATGTTTCCTCCACTTCCCCTTACCGTCACTTTCGAGTCCATGGATGCCGACATAATCCTCAAAGGTCTTTTTCTTAAAGGGGAGATGTCCCAGCTCGAGCGGGAGAATCGCATCGTCGTTCACCACCGCACTTCCAAGCCCCGTTCCCAAGCCAAGGAAAAGCATTTTGCCCCCTTTGTAGCTTCCGAGCGCCTGCATGGCGGCATCATTGATCATCTTGACCGGGCAACCGAAGGCCTTCTCGTAGTTGAAGTCGACCCAGCCGCCACCGAGGTTAAAGGGCTCCGCGACCGGGAGATTGTTATGAACCGGAGCAGGGAATCCGATCGAGATAACGTCGTAGTCCCATCCCTTGGCCAGCATCTTCACATCCTTGACCATTTGAGCCGGAGTAAAGTCATGTCCGGAGGGCATCTTGCGTGGTTCTTTTTCGCCGTTCAGCAGAATCTTAACGTGGGTGCCGCCGATATCGATGGAAAGGACTTTCATGGGAGAGGAGGAGTGAAGGTTGGGGTGACAGAGTGAGCTCCTTGAGATGTGGCCTTTCCCGGTGATCCGGTCAAGGGATCAGTTCTTGAAGAAGTTAAGAATTGCTTGGATCGCCTTCTCCCGGGTGGGATCGCATTCCATCAGGATCTCGTGTTTGGCCTCTGGAAATCTGACCAGAGAAGCCTCAGAAATCGTTCTTGCAGCCATGTCCTGATCCGAGTTCATGACGAACTGATCCCTGCCTGCTTGTAGGATCAGGATCCGAGCGTTGATTTTGGAAAGATGTTTTTTGATCAGGGCCGTGCGGGTCATGGCCTGATCCACCCAGTTGATGGAGGGGCCTCCTAAGACAGCGTCGGGATGGCTCTTCCAGACGAGTTGACTCGCCGTCCAACGATTCCTGCTGGAGGTGATCTGATTCCCCTCAAAAGGTTCTGCCGGGTCGTGATCATGCTTTCCGGGAGCATAGTGATCACCCATGCCTCCGGTCTTGAGCAATGAGATGAGGAGTCTCACCACGGGTTCGGGGTAGGGAGCCGTATTAATCCGGAGCAACGGGGCGCTCAGCACAACCGCTGTGAAGGGCGATTGAAAGCGCTCCAGATAATCAAGCGAAACAGCACCCCCCATCGAGTGGGCAAGGAGGTAAAGTTTCCCGTGGTTACTTGGAAGGATCACCTGCTGAACGAGGGCATTGAGATCATCCGCGTAGAAGCTGAAATCATCGATGTGACCGATCTGCGGATTGGAGTGTGCAAGGTGAGGGGAGATTCCCTGCCCGCGATGGTCATACGATACGAGGCTGTATCCGTGATGGTAGAGATCGAGAAAGAGCTCCCCGTATTTCAACCATGATTCGGTGCTTCCGTTGACGATAACAATCGTTCCTTTGGCCTTGGGATGCTGAAAACGGATTCCCTGAAGTTGCGTTTTTCCGTCAGCGCTCAGAAAGCTGAAGCGCTCTCCTGAATTCATAAACGATTGAATCTTCCTGCTAGTGCTTTCGGAAAGTTGGATTTCCTGAAGAGCCTCCAACGGTCCGGTGGCTAAAAGTGAAAATAAGAAAACTAGGAAAAGCAGGGAGGGACGAATCAGCCAACGCATCCCGGCATCCTAGGCACGACTCCTGCCCCGAGTCGTTGACAATTTTACCCCCCGTCCTAGGCTTATTCTTTGCTGCCGATGGATACTCTGATCACCGAACCGCGCGTTGATGCGGATTTCGCCACCTCCACCCCTGGCTACTGGCCCGATGTGTCCCCAGATCAGTGGAATGACTGGAAGTGGCAACTCAAGAATAGGGTCACCAGTCTTGAAGGACTTGAGAAGCATCTGGTGCTTACTCCCGAAGAGCGTGCCGGGGTCATTCTTTCCGGCAACAAGTTGGCTCTGGCCGTCACCCCTCATTACTTCAACCTGATCGAGCGGGAGAATCCTGATTGCCCAATCCGTCGACAGATTATTCCTCATGTCGGCGAGGGTACGGTTTCACCCGCCGAGATGGCTGATCCTTGCGGAGAGGATAGCCATATGCCTGTGCCGGGATTGGTGCACCGCTATCCTGACCGAGTTCTCTTTCTTGTCACCGACCGCTGCGCTGCCTACTGCCGCTACTGCACACGGTCGCGAGTCGTCAGCGGAGCTGGAGAGCAGGAACTTCACACCGACTTCGACGAGGCGATTGCGTATCTCCGCGAGCATACCGAGGTTCGTGATGTGCTTCTCTCAGGAGGCGATCCGCTCCTCTTTTCCGATGACAAGCTCGATACGTTGCTCACCAAGCTCCGGGCCATCCCGCATATTGAGTTTGTCCGGATTGGAACCCGCGTTCCGATCTTCCTGCCGCAACGCATCACCCCGGAACTTTGCCGGATCCTTCAGAAGCACCATCCCCTCTGGATGAGCATCCATACAAACCATCCCCGTGAACTCACCACCGAGGTGAGGGAGGCGCTGGCCATGCTCGCGAACCACGGTGTGCCGCTCGGAAACCAGAGTGTCCTGCTCGCCGGGGTGAACGACTCACTCCCGGTGATGAAGTCACTGGTCCAGAAGCTCCTCCGTTGCCGTGTCCGCCCCTACTACCTCTACCAGTGCGATCTGATCCAGGGCTCGGCCCACCTTCGTGCACCAGTGGCCAAGGGGATCGAGATCATCGAGGGACTGCGAGGTCATACTACCGGCTATGCCATCCCCCAGTTCGTGATCGATGCACCGGGTGGTGGCGGCAAGGTGCCGATTAATCCCGGATACGTCTTCTTTCATGACCGCGAGAAGGTCGTTTTCAGGAATTTCGAGGGTAAGGTTTTCGAATATCCCGAGGTGCAGGAGCAGGGGACGCCGAGAAAACCCGTTCCCATTCACGAGGAAGCCTTCACTTCCTAATCAACGGGAGAAATCTATGGGAGGAATCATTGTACGCCCGAGGGCACGCATCCTGCACGGGCATGACTGGGTCTATGGGACCGAGGTTCTCAAGACCTTTGGCAGTCCCGAGGATGGCGATGTCGTCTCGATCAAGGATGGCCGCGACCGAATGCTCGGCAGCGCCGTCTACAACTCCAAGTCCCAGATCGTCGCCCGTCGGTTCTCGCGGCGTCGGCAGGATCTCGACGCGGAGTTTTTTACCCGCCGCCTCCAGCGCGCTCAGGAATATCGCGACAACCTCGGCATCGATCCTCTCGTGCGTCGGGTTCTCTGGAGCGAGAGCGATGGATTGCCGGGTGTCATCGTCGACCGTTTCGGTCCCGTAGCAACGCTCCAGACGCTCACCATGGCGATGGATCTGCGTCGTGACATGATCGCCGCAGCGGTCAAAGAAGTGCTCGGCGTTGAGAGCGTGGTGGAGCGGAATGATTCCTCATCTCGTAAGCTGGAGGGACTGGAGGTTCGCACCGGAACCTTGCTGGGACCGGAGCCGGGAGCTTGCGAGATCACTGTCGCGGGAATGAAGTTTCACCTGGATGCGATCCATGGTCAGAAAACCGGATTCTACCTCGACCAAACGGATAGCTACCGACAGGTGGCCGCATGGGCGAAGGGGAAGCGAGTGCTCGACTGCTTCTCAAATCAGGGAGCCTTTGCGATCGCCTGTGCCCAGGCCGGAGCAACTGAGGTGACGGCCGTTGAGTCTGGAAAAGAGAATCTCCCCCGAATCGAAGATAATAGCCGCCTGAATGATGTCTCCGTTAAGGTCGTCGGAGTTGATGTCTTTGAGTTCCTCTCTTTAGCCGCTAGGCGTGAGGAGGAGTACGACTTGATCATTCTCGATCCCCCGCCGTTTACCCGAACTCGCAAGGGAATCGCAGATGCCCTGCGTGGCTACCGGGAACTCCATCTCAAGGCGGCGCAACTCCTCTCGAAGGAAGGTCTTCTTGCCACCTTCTCCTGCTCTCACCATGTCTCGGCCGATGAGTTCGGCGGCAGCGTCGCCGAGGCCTTCGGGGATGCCCGCAGGACAGCCCGCCAGTTACAGACCTTCGGACAGAGTCCCGATCACCCGATCCTGGTAGGCTTCCCCGAGACCGAATACCTCAAGGGTTTCCTCTATGGCATGACCGCTTCGTTTTAGGAATAATTTTCCCGCAGAGGCGCAGTGTCGCAGAGGACTAAGGTGACGTTTTGATCTACGGAGAAGGGAGCGAGCAGTAACGGGAAAACCGTTTTCACAGAGGTTTTTGCCGATTCATTCTCTCCGCGTTTCAGCGCTTCCGCGCGATACATTCAGTTCTGATCTGGGGCGATTGCCGCAAGAACGGCATCGGCATCTGAAAAATCATCAAAAAGGAAATCAGGTGTATGCGAGGCAAGTTCCTCTCGTGAGTATTTTCCAGTGGCCACGGCCACGGTGACTGCGCCGAAAGCCTTCCCGCACTCGATGTCGCGGGGGGTGTCACCGATCACATAGATCTGATCGGGCGTGAATTCCTCTCCATGATCCTCAAGGGCGCGTGCCATCGCCACTGGTCCGAGTTCGTTGCGGACATGGTGGTCGTCGGCGTACGCCCCGAAAGCGAAATAGTGCCAGACCCCATAATGGGTAAGCTTCACCTCGGCTCCAGCGGCAAGGTTGCCGGTCAGCAAGGCAAGTCGGCAGTCGTCCCGCTGCTTGAGGTGATTCAGTAGCGGAATGATCCCCGGGAGGAGCTTTCCCTGGTGTTGGTGCATCCGATCGGAAAGTCGTCCGAGGTAGGCGTCGAGCAACGCCATGATGTTCTCCTGGGAGGGTTCCTTGCCCGCAGCGATCAGAACCTCCCGGGCAATTCCAGTATCCGTATTACCCGCAAAATTTACCCCCTCCAAGGGGGCAACGCCACCGCAGACTTCCACCACGGCTTCCCGGAAGGAGGTTTCACCCGCGCCACCCGAAGTGATCAGGGTGCCGTCGATGTCAAAGAGGTAGAGGCGTTTGCTGGGAGGGGGAGTTGCCGCTGGCTGATCGGACTCAGTCGGCATGCTTCTCTTCCTTGCCTTCGGAGGTGACTGTCTCGTCGGCATCACTCCCCTCGTCATCATCCTCGTCGGAATCGACATCCTCAACGTATTCCTCCTCGATCTTGGCGAACTTCCTCTTCCGCTTGGCGGCGGGAAGCGGGCTCATGGTCATGCCGACGGCACGTCCCACAAGCTTCGGCGGCATGTCCACCAGAGCCATGGTCTCGAGGTCCTTCTTGATCTTCTGCATCATCGCCATACCGAGGTCCTTGTGGGCGTTCTCACGGCCACGGAACTGGAGGACAATCTTGAGTTTGTTTCCCTTCTCGATGAACTCCTCGGCGTGACGGAGCTTGGTCTCGTAATCATGGGCACCGATCTTCACGCGGAACTTGATCTCCTTGACCTTGGTGGCGCTGTGTTTGCTCTCCTTCTCTTTCTTGGTGAGCTCGTACTTGAACTTGCCGAAATCAGCGATGCGGCAAACGGGAGGATTGGCGGTCGGAGCCACCTCGATAAGGTCAAGGCCGTAGGACTTGGCGCGGCGTACGGCCTCGTCGGTGTTCAGGATGCCGAGTTGCTGGCCGGTGGAGCCGATGATGACGCGCACTTCGCGGGCGCGAATGCGGTCGTTGATACGAATGAATGCGGGATTAATGGGACTTCAATATGCCCTCGTTTAGCGGGGGCACGGGGTTGTGGCGGCATGAAAATGCCGACGGTTTGCTGACTGCTGGGACAAAGAAACCAAAGTGCTCAAGCGACAAAGAAAAGGTCACGCTCATACGGTGAGCGTGCGGTCGCGGATTTCGGATTCGAGACGTTGGATAAATGCATCTGCTGCGATGGCCCCTTCGTCGCCGCGTTGACGGCTGCGAATGGAGAACTGCCCTGCGGCCTCTTCCTTGGGTCCGACAACGATCATGTAGGGAACCTTATCGAGCTGGGCAAGACGAATTTTGGAGCCGAGCTTTTCCGGAGAGAGGTCGGCGGTGACGCGGATGCCTCTGGATGTCATTTCGGCGACCATTTTCTTAGCGTACTCGGCGACCTTTTCCGAGACGGGAAGGATGCGTGCCTGCTCGGGAGCGAGCCAGACAGGAAAGTCTCCCGCGAAGTGCTCGATCAGCACACCGGTGAAGCGCTCCAGAGATCCAAAGGGTGCCCGGTGGATCATGACGGGCACATGCGGCTTGCCATCGGCCCCGATGTAGGAGAGGTCGAAGCGGACAGGGAGCACGTAGTCGACCTGGACGGTTCCGAGCTGCCACTCGCGCCCGAGGACATCCTTTACCACGAAATCGATCTTCGGTCCGTAGAAAGCAGCTTCGCCGGGCTCTTCGGAGAATGGAACCCCCAACGTGGCGGCCGCATCACGGCAGGCCTGTTCGGCGAGGTCCCATTGGGCTGGATTACCCGTGAACTTGCTGCTGTCGGGATCGCGGAGTCCCACGCGCACGCGGTAGTCCGACATGCCGAGCGTGGTGAGCACTTTCTTCACGAGGGCCAGGCATCCCTGCACCTCGGCCGCTACTTGCTCCTCGGTGCAGAAGAGATGGGCGTCATCCTGAGTGAAGCCGCGCACGCGGGTCATGCCATTGAGTTCACCCGACTGTTCCCAGCGGTAGACGGTTCCGAACTCCGCCAGACGTACCGGAAGGTCGCGGTAGCTGTGGGGCTGGGAGGCGAAGATCTTGATGTGATGTGGGCAGTTCATCGGCTTCAGCATGAAGCCGTCGAGCAGACGAGTAGGATCCATCACGCGCTCCTTCGCCACGATTTCCTTGCCGGCCCGCTCGTTCAGGGAGGCGGCGAAGGATTCGGAGACCGCCTCCAGACGCGCGGTCATTTCCGCGCACCCGCATCCCTCGGAAGCGATCCGGGCGAGCTGATCCGGTTCGGGAATCGCGGGGAACTGGGACTCCTTGTAATAGGGGAAGTGCCCCGAGGTCTTGTAGAGACCGATCTTGCCGATGTGAGGCGTGAAGACTTGGGAGTAGCCCTGTTTGGCGAGTTCCCCGCTGATGAAGTTCTGAAGTTCCTGGCGGATGATTGCTCCTTTTGGAGTCCAGAGGATCAATCCCTGACCAACCGCATCATCGATATGAAAGAGCCCCTGCTCCTTGCCAATCTTGCGGTGATCGCGCTTCTTTGCCTCTTCCAGAATGGCAAACCAGTTCTCCATCTCCTCAAGGGAGGGGAAGGCTGTTCCGTAGATGCGCTGGAGTTGGGGATTGTTTTCATCACCTTGATAGAAGGCGCTCGCCACATGGGTGAGGCGGAAGGCTGCAACCTTGGAGGTGTCGGCGACATGGGGGCCGGCGCAGAGATCGGTAAAGGCCCCGTTGCGGTAGAGGGTGATCTCCTCGCCGGCGGGAATGCGGGTGATGATATCGAGCTTGAATTTGCTCGGGACGGGACGCGGAGTGAGGCCGGCCAGTTCGCCTCGCTCTCCCATGGCAAGAGCCTCGTCGCGGGTAATGACCTCACGCTGGAAGGGCTGCGCCTCGGTGATAATGGAGGCCATCTCCTTCTCAATTCGCTCGAAATCCTCGGGACTGATCCTGTGCGCGAGATCGACGTCGTAGTAGAAGCCATTCTCGACGGGAGGTCCTGCCGCAAACTGCGCCTCGGGCCAGATCCGGAGAATCGCATTCGCCAGAATATGCGCGCAGGAATGGCGGATCGTTTCGAGTTCGGTCATGGAGATTGAGGTCTGGGAGCTAGGAGATGGGATCTAGGGAAATCAGCGACTCGGGAAGGAGGGAGGGAATGCCGTTCTTCACGGGGAAAGCGGCATGTCCATCCTCGCGGATGAGAAACCCTTCGGTATCGGCAGGCGCCTTGGCCGCGATCGGGACGATCTCGGCGGGGTTGGCGATCCTGAGCCGCTGGCCCGTGACGGGACAGCGGAGCAGTTCGGTTAACCCGGCGATTTCTTCGAAGATCCCCGCCATGGATTAATACTTGGCCACCGATTTATCGATCCGATCAGCCCAGGCGAGGATGCCGCCTGCAACGTTGAAGAGCTTTGAGAAGCCGGCTCCCTTGAGTTCGCGGAGGGCATTCGCGGAACGGACGCCCGACTTGCACTGCAGATAGATGGTATCGGCACTGTCGAGTTCGCTCATGCGGGAGTGAAGATCGCCGAGTGGGATGAGCTTGGCGCCAGGGATCCGGGCGATGTCCCACTCGAATTGCTCGCGCACATCGATCAGGGTGATTTTCTCCCCGCTTTGTAGCTTGGAATGAAGCTCCTCGACAGTGATCTCCGGCACGGGAGCTTCCGCTTCCTCGGCGGCAGCGGCCTGAGGGATGCCGCAGAAGGTATCGTAATCGATGAGTTCCGTGATGGTTGGATTCTCACCGCAGACCGGGCACTTCGGATCACGACGGGGCTTGAACTCGCGGAAGCTCATCTTTAGCGCGTCGAAAGTCATGAGGCGACCAATCAGAGGGTCACCGATGCCGACGATCAGTTTGATCGCCTCGATGGCCTGCATCACGCCGATGATTCCGGGGAGCACACCGAGGACACCTCCCTCGGCGCAGCTGGGAACCATGCCTGGTGGCGGCGGTTCCGGGTAGAGGCAGCGGTAGCAAGGACCGCCGAGATGAGGGGCGAAGACCGTGCACTGACCATCGAACCGGAAGATGGAGCCATAGATATTTGGCTTCTTCTGGAAGACACAGATGTCGTTGGAGAGATAGCGGGTCGGAAAATTATCGGTCCCGTCGATCACGATGTCGTAGGGGGCAACGATTTCAGCCGCATTCTCGGAGGTGAAGAAGCAGTCGTGCAGATCGACCTGCACGTTGGGGTTGATCTCCTTGATGGTGTCGCGGGCGCTATTGATCTTCTTGCGGCCGACATCGCGGGTTCCATGCAGGATCTGACGCTGGAGGTTGGAGAAATCGACGGTGTCGAAATCGACAAGGCCGATCCTGCCGATGCCGGCAGCGGCAAGATAGAGAGCGATCGGGGAGCCAAGTCCACCCGTTCCGATGCAGAGAACGCTGGCAGCCTTGATCCGCTTCTGCCCTTCGAGGGTAACCTCGGGCATGATGAGATGGCGCGAATAGCGTGCGATCTCGTCGTTGCTCAGTTCGACGGCCGAGGAGCGTGCCGGATCAATGATACTTTTGCTCATAAAAAGGGGGATAAAATTAGCTTCTAGGGCCTCACCGATCAAGGGAAAGAGGGTTCTTGTTTATCCTTAAGACACAGAAACTCGGGGAGACGGAAAGAGTGAATGGTGGGAGGTCAGGATACTTTTCCCGCTTCCGCTTCCAGTGAGGCCACCTGTTGGACATCCTTGTCTCCCCTGCCTGAGAGATTCACGACGATGAGTTGATCCGGATTCATGGTCGGAGCCACCTTGATCACCTCGGCGATGGCATGGGCTGTCTCAAGCGCGGGGATGATTCCCTCGATCGAGGCGAGTTTGTGGAAGGCTGCGAGAGCCTCGTCATCGGTGGCGTAGGAGTAATCGACCCGTCCGGCATCCTTCAGAAAGCTGTGCTCGGGGCCGATCGCCGCATAATCGAGTCCTGCTGAGACGGAGTGGGTCAGTTCAATCTGTCCGTCGTCATCGGCGAGGAGCCATGTCTTGGTGCCTTGGAGAACACCCAGCTTTCCACCTTGGAAACGCGCAGCATGTTTGCCGCGGATGATGCCGCCACCACCGGCCTCGACACCGGTCATGCGCACACCCTCATCGTTCAGGAATGCATAAAAAAGACCGATGGCATTGCTTCCGCCTCCCACGCAGGCGACCAGTAGATCGGGAAGTCGCTCTTCGCGCTGGAGGATCTGCTTGCGGGCCTCGTCGCCGATGATTCGGTGAAAATCACGCACGATCATCGGGTAGGGATGGGCCCCCAGGGCCGATCCGAGAATGTAATGGGTATCACGGACATTGGTCACCCAGTCACGCATCGCCTCGTTGATCGCTTCCTTCAGGGTTGCCTGACCGGCGGTGACCCCGATCACCTCTGCTCCGAGAAAGCGCATGCGCGCGACATTCAGAGCCTGACGCTCCATGTCGACAGCACCCATGTAGATACGGCACTGGAAACCGAAGCGAGCCGCAGCGGTGGCTGTGGCGACGCCATGCTGACCTGCTCCGGTCTCGGCGATGATCCGCTTCTTGCCCATGCGACGCGCCAGCAGGATCTGGCCGAGGGCGTTATTGATCTTATGGGCTCCTGTATGAAGGAGATCCTCACGCTTCAGATAGATCTTAGCCCCACCAAGTTCCTTCGTGAGTCGCTCGGCAAAATAAAGTGGGGTGGGACGGCCCACAAACTCTTGGAGCAGCGAGGCCAGCTCATTACGAAAGGCAGGATCTTTCTTGGCCGCGGCATACTGTTGCTCAAGCTCGAGCAGGGCAGTCATCAGTGTCTCCGGAACAAAACGACCGCCGTAGGGGCCGAAGTGTCCGTATTGGTCGGGGTAACTTGTGAGATTCCCGGATGTGTGAGCTTCTAGTGCCATCACTCGGGAGTATGACTGGGAAAGAGGATTGCGGCAATCGCCCTTCTGTGTGGTGAAGGAATTGGCAAGTTGGCTAACTCCTCCCGGGAAAATCCCTTGAGTCCGGCTGGAATAGCGCTTTTCACCGAATGAACCTTCATGGTGACCCGGTAGCGAGTGATCGGATAGGTGATTTCGGCCAGTACCCGTCCCGATGGTTTGGCGGAACCAAGATCAGGCAGGATCCAGAGACCGCTCCATCGTGGCCCCTGAGATTGCTCCAGATAGAGTTGATCCCCCTTCTGAAAACAGGCCCTGTGTTCCACAAGTTTCGTGATAACGGTACGCGGGGATTTCTTGGGAAGGGTTTCGGGAGAAGCGGCTGTGCAGGTTTTCTGCAACGGGCACTCCTTGCAGTCTGGCATGCCGGAGGTGCAGATCATAGCACCCAGATCCATGAGGGCTGATGCGAGGGATCGGCAGCCGATCTTCGGGAAAAAAGTATCCGCGATGGCCTCCAAGGAGGATCGACCCCCGGCTGTATCGATCGGAGAGATCATGTTTCCCCAACGCGCGAGCACACGGATGATGTTGGTATCAAGAACCACGGCGTGTTGATCATGGGCAAAGGCCCTGATCGCTGCTGCCGTGTAGGCTCCAATCCCGGGCAATGCCAACAGATCTGATTCCTCCACCGGGACCTCTCCTTGATGGTGCTCCATGATGCTCCGGGCCGCAGCATGAAGCCTCCGCGCTCTGGAGTAGTAGCCGAGACCTTCCCAAGCCGCGAGGACCTCCTGCTCCCCTGCTCCTGCGAGATGGCCGACGCTCGGGAATCGTTCCATCCAGGCATGAAAGCGCGGAGTCACCGTGGTGACGGTGGTCTGCTGAAGCATGAACTCCGAGACGAGGACAGCGTAGGGATCCGATCTCTGGCGCCACGGGAGTTCATGGCGACCATGCACTTCATGCCATTGCAGAAGCGCCTTCCGTGCACTCGCGGCTCGTGAAATTTGGTTGCTGTGCGAATGGCTCTTCTTCTTGTCCACCATTGCCTCGTAGGGCACCTTCGTCAAAACAGCAAGCCGTCCCCTCGATTCACCTGCGATGCCTTCACTTCACTCCCAGACCTATCCGTTGACGTCGGAGCAGGCGGAAAAATTACGCGCTCTCCTGCGCGAGCGTGGATTCACCTTTCAGGAGAAGCCCTACACTCTCTATGCGGCTACCAAGGAAAAGCTCAATATCGCTGTCTATGAGAAGGGGCCGAAGGCGCTGCTTCAGGGACGCGGCCTGGAGGATTTCATCACCTTCGTCATGGAACCCGAGATCCTGGGTGAGGCACGTTTGGGCTACGAGGAGGTTCATGATCCGGAGCAATTTGCTCCCCACTTTGGAATCGACGAGAGCGGAAAAGGCGATCTGTTCGGCCCCCTGGTCGTTGCCGGGGTCTATGTTGATGGTGATCTTGCGCGGCAACTGCGTGATGCCGGTATCCGTGACAGCAAGGGCATTGGAACGGATAAGAAGATCCGTGAGCTGGCGCAGGTGATCAGGGATTCGGGCGCACCCTCCGAGATCATTGTGATCGGCCCTGAGAAGTACAACCAACTCTACACCAAGATCGGGAATCTTAATCGCCTGCTTGCTTGGGGCCATGCGCGGATCATCGAGAATCTTTGTATCCGGGTGCCCTCATGTCCCCGTGCGCTCTCCGACAAGTTTGCCGATGCCCGAGTCCTGCAAAAAGCGCTCCTCGAAAATGGTCGCAAAATCCAACTCGATCAACGCACCAAGGCCGAGAGTGACTATGCCGTGGCTGCGGCCTCGATCCTGGCCCGCGAGGGATTCATCGACTGGCTCGACAAGAATGGAAGTGAACTGGGAATCACGCTGGCCAAGGGCGTCTCGGCGAAGGTAAAGAGTGCCGCTGTGGAAGTGGTCAGGATGTTTGGTCCCGGGATGCTGGCCAAAGTCGCCAAGATGCACTTCAAGACAGCATCTGAAATTCCCTCAACAATTAAAGAATCATGAGCACAATAATTCACGATGTCGCCATAATCGGCGCGGGTATCAGTGGCCTCTCCGCCGCCGGAAGAATCCGGCAGGCTGGATTAGACGTGGTCATTCTCGAAAAAAGTCGTGGCCTCGGAGGACGAGCCTCCACGCGCAGGATGAAGCTGCAGGAAGGAGTCGAGGTGCCCGTCGATCATGGGGCCCAGTTTTTCACGGCGCGTGATCTCAGGTTCCAGGATCAGGTCTCCCGTTGGCAGGAAGAGGGCATCTGCTTTCCCTGGTCGGAAGGATTCATGACGTGGAAAGATGGGGTGCTTCACGACCCTGATGCGCAATGGAAGGATACACGCTATGCCTGTCGCGGCGGGATGAGCCAATTGGGGAGGGCGCTGGGTGAGGGGCACAAGATTATCCGGGAGTTCACGGTGGATTCAGTCACGCTGGGTGAGGGGATTTGGCATCTGCATGCCGATCCCTCGCACGCATCCTCCCCGGTGCACGCCCGGGCCCTCTTGGTCTCTGCTCCGCTTCCCCAGGCCATGAAACTGGTTGGCTCTCAACTCTCGACCGACCAGCAGGATTTTTTGGCCAGGATCACCTGCGGTCCCTGCATAGCCGTGATGGCCCGCTATCCTGATGACACGGAGGCCCCCCGTTGGCATGGAATCCAAGTCAGGGAGCCGGACTCCCCGATCTCCTGGATGGCTTGGGATTCCTCGAAGAGAAAAAAAGATGCTCCTGGCGCGTTTGCTGTGATTCATGCAGCATCAGCCTACAGCTCCCGCTGGCTTCAGGCTTCCAAGGAGGAGCTCAAGACTGCAGGCGAAGAGTTGCTCAAGGAGGCGGCACTGATCGGTGGAGAGTGGATGAATCGCCCTCTGGATCTCATCGTGCATCGCTGGCGTTATGCTCATCCCGAAGGGCCTAGCGCTCCCGGAGGCTTCTTGCAGGCTCCTTGCCTCGAGCCACTCTATCTTATGGGGGATGGTCTCAATGGTGGGCGCATCGAGGGTGCATGGCTTTCAGGGCTCTTTGCTGCTGAGGATTTCCTTCTCAAGATTGCTACAGGGTAAGTCTGCGGTCGCCGGTGCTCTTGGACCAACCCTACTGGGAAACTGAAAAGCGCTTTCGCAGGGCCCAAGCGTCACGAAGGGCTCTGAAGCCATCCCTAGGCAACCAGACCCGGGAGCCTCCGACATCAGCCCAGGTCACAGGAACTTCCTCCATCCTGCAACCGAGTTTTTTGGCAATGTTGAGGATCTCGACGTCAAAGGCGAATCCATCGAGCTCGGATTGTGCGAAGATCGCCTTCGCGGCATCATGCCGGAAGAGTTTGCAACCGCACTGAGTGTCGGCGAAGCGG
>CAIKYN010000034.1 GCA_903831635.1 uncultured Spartobacteria bacterium | reverse complement strand
TTCATTATGATCTCCATCAGATTTTCACCATTTTTTCTCTCTGTAGTCGCTCTGACCGCTCTTGGCGGAATGGCGACTCTCCCTGCCGCCGAGGAGGTGATCAACGGAATCGCCGCCATCGTGAACGGCGATGTCGTCACGTTTTCCCAAGTCCGTGAACTAGTGGCCGCCCAGCAGAAATCAGCCTCGGAAATTTATCAGGGAGAGGAACTCCAGAAAAAGATCAAGGAGATGCGCGATCATGCGATCCAGGATCTCATTGACCGGGATCTAATCCTTCAGGAGTTCAAGAAAAAGGAATTCAATATTCCCTCCTACATCGTGGATGACAGCATCCAGCGCATTATCCGTCAGGAATTCGGAGGAGACAGAACCGCTTTTGTCAAAACGCTCCAAGCGCAGGGCTACACCATGGCGCGTTTCCGGGATAACGAAAAAGACAAGATCACGGTTCAGGCGATGCGCCAGTCCAAGACCAGTGAGAACATCATCGTCTCCCCGGTGAAGATCCGGGAATATTATGAGAAGCACAGTGCCTCCTATTCCACCCCTGCGCAGATCAAGCTTCGCATGATCGTACTGAAGGAGGGGGATTCAGCCTCGGGAAGTGGCGACGCCTCCACGGCCACTTCCATCAGCAAGAAGCAGATGGCCGCAGAAATCAGGGATAAACTCGCCGGTGGTGCCGAGTTTGATCGCCTGGCCCAGATGTACTCGGAGGATTCGACCAATGAGTCTGGCGGAGACTGGGGATGGGTCGAGCGCAAGACGCTCAACGAAGAACTCGCCAAGATTGCTTTCTCGCTGAAGCCCTCGGAGATCAGCCCGGTTATCCCTCTCGATAATGCCTACTACATCCTGATGGTTGAGGCCGTGAAGCCTGCTGTCACGAAGCCTCTTTCCGAGGTTCAGCCTGAAATTGTCCAAGCCCTCGTCCAGGAGGAAAAGCTCAAGGGGCAGGAGCGCTGGCTCAAGGAGCTTCGCGCAAAGGCGTACATCAAGATCCTTTAAGAAATCGCCGTGATGAAGCAAGCGGTGATCGGTCTCGTCGCGGGTGATCCCGCCGGTGTCGGCCCCGAACTGCTCGAGGCAGCCTTGAATCAGGGCCCTCAAGCCGAGGGAGTCCGTATCGAGATCATTGGTGATCCTTCGTCGCTCGATCCGGGACATCCTTCTCGGGAGGGATCTTTACGAGCGATTGCAGGGTTAGAGGAGGCTGCAAGGCGTGCTCTCTCTGGTGAACTTGCCGCCGTCGTCACGGGACCTGTCAGCAAGAGGCATCTGCATGAGGCAGGTTTTGAATTTCCCGGGCAGACAGAGTTTTTTGCAGCTCGTGCCCAAGTCGCAAATTTCGCCATGTTACTCACCGGCGGCCCTCTCACCGTGGCTTTGGTTACTGCACATGTGCCGCTGAAGAATGTGGCCGGCCTCCTCAGTACCGCTGAGATCGTCCGGGTGGGGGGATTGCTCGCCCGGTTCCTGAAGCAGCGTGGGATCACCTCACCACGCATCGCCGTGGCTGGCTTAAATCCCCATGCCGGCGAGCAGGGGGATCTTGGTGATGAGGAATTAAGGCTGATCGAGCCTGCGCTGCCGCTACTCCTTTCCGAGAATCAGGGTGTTTCCTTTGCCGGTCCTTTCAGTCCGGACACGGTTTTCTGGCGTACTGCAAACGGCGAGTTTGACGGGGTGCTCTGCATGTACCACGACCAGGGACTTATCCCGCTGAAACTTCTCGGATTCCATGATGGGGTGAATGTCACCCTTGGCCTCCCCTTTATTCGCACCAGTCCCGATCATGGAACTGCTTATGAGATCGCAGGTACAGGTAAGGCACGTCCCGAAAGCTTCCTTTCCGCCATCCGCCTCGCCGCGGAGTTGGTGACGCGAAGAAAGTAAGAGAATTGCCAAAGATCAAGGGGGCAAGGGATGGGTTGGAGTGGAGCGATTGTGATTTGAGGATACTCCCTTCATCTCCTTCATCCCTGTGAGTCTTTCCTCCGTTTTTGATTGATCGAATGGGCATCTCCGTTTGCTCTTTATAGGTGGAACAGTCAAATCAGCCATCAACCTCTTCATCCGAGTCGACAGAGTCGTCTTCGTCACCACTGAACGACCTCGTCGCCATCCGCCGTCAAAAACTTCAGGCCATCCGCGACCTTGGTATTGATCCCTTTGGCGGGCTTTTTGAATCCACCGGAACCGTTGCCGAGGTACGGGATGGATTTGCCGAGGGGCGCGTGGTGACAATGGCCGGTCGCATCACCGCCTACCGCGACATGGGCAAGAGTCGTTTCCTCGACCTCTCCGACATGGGAGGGAGAATGCAGATTTACATCAATGCCAAGGAAGTCGATGAGAACTCCCTGGCCGTGGCTGCACAACTCGATATCGGAGACTTCATCGGCGTGGAAGGAGAGTGCTTCACCACCCGGACAGGTGAGTCGAGTATCAAGGTCCGGAGTCTTAAAATTCTCTCCAAATCCCTTCGACCCCTTCCCGATAAGTGGCATGGGGTTCAGGATCCCGAGACTCGTTACCGCCAGCGTTATCTGGACCTGATTGCCAATCCCTCCTCGCGTGCCATTTTCCTTCAGCGCTCAGCCATTGTGCGCGAGATCCGCCGCTTCCTCGATGAGCGTGGGTTCCTCGAGGTGGAGACACCGATGATGCAGGCGATTCCTGGAGGAGCTGCCGCCGAACCCTTCAAGACGCATCACAATGCGCTTGGCATGGATTTCTTCCTGCGCATTGCTCCCGAGCTCTATCTGAAGCGTCTTCTGGTTGCCGGGTTCCCCAAGGTTTTTGAACTCAACCGCAGCTTCCGCAATGAGGGAATCTCCCGTCGTCATAATCCCGAGTTCACCATGCTCGAGGCTTACTGGGCCTTCGCGGACTTTCAGCTCATGTCGGTTCTTGTGGAGGAGTTGGTCTGCCATTTGGCAGTCATGCTTGGAAACAAAGACCATCAGGTCCATCACCGCGATGCGGAGGGAAATATCACCAAGACCATTAATCTCGCCCGTCCCTGGAAACGCGCTTCTTACAAGGATCTGATCGAGGAAGCTGTCCCCGGGTGGTTCACGCTCGATAAGGCGGCGAAGATTGTCCGCTGTGCCGAACTGAAGCTTGATATCTCTCATTGTCCGGAGGAGTTCGAGATGACCCAGCATGTCTTTGAAAAGCTTGTTGAGGAAAAGACGATCGATCCCTGCTTTGTCACTCATGTTCCTAAGGAACTGGTGCCCCTCGCGCGCTTGAATGATGCCGACCCCTCGAAGGTCGATGTCTACGAGCTGATCATCAACGGACAGGAGATCTCGCCGGGCTATTCCGAATTGAACGATCCCGATCTGCAACGCGAACGCCTAGAGCATCAGGCTGGTGAGGAGCAGCAGAAGATCGACACGGAATTTCTCGAGGCCCTCGAGTACGGAATGCCTCCGGCTGGGGGGATTGGTATTGGCATCGATCGTCTCGTGATGCTTCTCACGGGTGCGGAGTCGATCCGGGAGGTCATTCTATTCCCCCATCTCAAGCAACGCCTCCAGGCTCCCGCACAGGATGCGGTCACCAAGGCGTGACCGGTCCTGCCGACGAGAATGCAGCCGAGCCCGGCTACCGCGGGCCGCTGGGGCTGATGCCTGTCCCGTATTCCCGCGGGATCTTTAATTTTCATTGGTTCAATTTTTTCAACGCGATCTGCTTCCAGATCATTCTGGGGGCTCCGATTGTTCTTTTGGCAAAAGAGCTTGGGGCCAACTCCATCACGCTTGGTATTATTGAATCCTTCACCCCGCTGATGACCATGCTGCAGCTTCCTGCGGCACGGCACCTGGGAAAATACAGCTACCGCTCCTTTGCCCTGATGGGTTGGGGACTTCGCTCCATCTTCATCGCGACCTCGGCGATCGTCCCCCTGCTCTCGTTCTGGTCGAAGGAAGTGCGGCTCGGCTTACTGCTGGGCAGCCTCTTCCTGTTCAATGTGATCCGGGGGATTTCCTCTGCGGCATTCCTCCCCTGGATTACGGGGGTTGTGCCGGGTACCATGAGGGGTCGCTACATCGGGGTTGATCACACCTTTGTGTATGGTGGATCGCTGCTCACCATGCTCCTTTCATCCCTTCTCATGAAGGGGCAGATCGAGCCATGGCGCTACTCCCTGGTGCTCTGCATCTCGGTCACGGGAGCGGTGGTGAGTCTTCTCTTTCTTCGAATGACACCCGATGCCCGTCATTCCGAAGCCGCCGCGGCCTCTTCGGACCATATCTCGATTCTCCAAATGCTCTCTCTGGCTCCTTTTCGGAATCTGATCCTCTTCAGTCTGCTTTACGCAACCGTCACAGGAGGTCTCTCTGTCTTCCCTGTCGAGTACCTCCGAATGCAGGCCCAATTCTCTCCCTCCACGATCTTCGCCCTCTCGGCAGCAACGTTTTTTGCACCCTTGCTGATTCTTCAGTGGTTGGGTCGCATCGTCGACCTTGCCGGGAGTATTGCGGTGATGAGGGCCTCGATCGTCCTCTTCACCACGGTGCTGGGAGTCTGGTTTGCGATGTCGGCAGGATTGATCCGACCAGACTGGCGTGTTGTTCTCCTGCTGAACTTTACGGGTGGAATGGGGGTGGCTGGGTTGAATCTGGCCAGTCTGCATCTCGGCATGTCGGTGGTCCCTGAATCGGGTAAAAATCACTTCTTTGCTCTCTCGACAGTGATCGGAAGTTTTGGAATGGCGATCGTCCCGATCGTCTGGGGAGCCATTCTGGATCTTCTGGGGGGAATGGATTTGCTCGTCGGGCCCTTTCACATTCGTCGTCACAGCGTCTACTTCCTCGGTATCTGCCTCCTCTCCTTTGCAGCCTTGTTCATGACGCGGATCCTGATTCGCCCCTCGCATGCACGCCCCCTGCAAACGGCCTAGCTGGACAATAGATTAGATTTTTATTCCGACCCCGTCATGTCACGATCCGGTATGTCCTCTAGCTTAAGCCTGCCAGCGCCTCTCTTTCTTGCGGCCCGCTACCTGAAGCCGAAGCGTACCTTTCTTGCGGTGATCACGCTGATCTCCGTTCTAGGCGTGACCCTGGGTATCACCGTGCTGATTCTCGTCATGTCGGTGATGACCGGATTCGAGAGGGAACTTCAGCGCAAGGTGATTGGATTTGATGCCCATTTGCTTGTCACCAACGATGGCCTCATCGACGGGTGGAAGGATCTCGTTAGCAAATCCGAAAAGACAAAGGGAGTCGTGGCCGCTTCCCCGTTCGTTCAGGGGCCGGTGATCGTCGAGTTTAACCACCAGCGCCTTGCCCCTAAGATCCGGGGTATCGAACCGGAGCTTGAGTTAAAGGTGAGCGATCTCTCCAAGTTCATCATTTCGGGGAAGCTCGATCTTGCCGGTGACAGCACGGTGATCGGATCGGAGCTCGCGCGCACACTCGGTGTCCATGTCGGTGATCTCCTTACGGTCTATTCCCCCGGCAATCTGGGTGAGGTCATCGATCAGTTGGATAAGCTCAAGGAGAAAACTGGCAAGGGAACCAAGGCTGAGGAGATCGATTCGATCCGCCAGATGGTGCTCCCCACGCAGCTAACGGTCACAGGCATCTTCGAGAGCGGACGCTATCTCTACGATAGTGAGTTTCTTCTCGTTCCTCTCCATATCGGCCAGGAACTCTACGGTCTGGGGGGCTCGGTTCATGGACTCTCGATCCGCACGGTGGACCCTGACCGTGCCGCAGAGATTCGGGAGGATCTCAAAAAGAACCTTCCAGAGGAGCTTTCCTGCGTCACTTGGATGGATCTGAACAAGCAACTCTTCGACGCCATTGCGATGGAGCGCCATGTGATGTTTTTCCTGCTGATGTTCATCATTCTTGTGGCGGCCTTCGGAATCATGAACACCCTGATCACGGTCACCGTGCAGAAGACCAGGGAGATTGGGGTGCTGAAGGCCCTTGGGGCGCGCACCTGGCAGATCGTCTCCGTCTTCCTTGTTCAGGGAATGGTGGTCGGAGTGATCGGCGTTGCCAGCGGGTTGGTGCTCGGGATGACTCTGATCCGCTGGCGCAATGAGGTCAGCCAGTGGTTGGCTTCCGTCCTGGGGGTGGAGATCTTTCCCCGCAGTGTCTACCAGTTCAATGAGATCCCCGCCGAGATCGTCCCCACGGATGTTGCCTTGATCTGCATCAGTGCCTTCGTCATCTGCTCCTTGGCGGCATTAATTCCGGCCTGGATCGCATCCCGCATGGATCCAGTCAAGGCCCTCCGCTGCGAGTAGTTTCACAAACTAAAGTATCTTAAGAAAAGATGTAGCCACAAAAGGCACAAAAAATACGAAAGGTGAATAATCGTATTACCCAACCTTCTTCTTACGGTAGTCATTGAAGAGCAATCACAAGCCATGTGCATTCTGTGC
>CAIKYN010000033.1 GCA_903831635.1 uncultured Spartobacteria bacterium | reverse complement strand
CGGCTGTGAGCCCACTCGGTCATCATCCGGGGAAGGAGCGGAACGTGTTCCTTGTAGAGCAGATGGGCGACGCGCTGGATGGCGACTGCTTCGAGTCCAGGGTAAGCCAGAACGATCTCCTCGAGACTCCGCGCCGCCGGATCACCCGCGTAGGCGGCCTCTACGTCAGTTTTGAGGAGGGCGCGTACTGAGGGGATCCCCGCAAAGAACCGTTCGGTAATCGCCGTGGCATCACTGCGAAGATGTTCCTCGGTGTTTGTTTCCTCACGGATTCTCAGGCTGACAGCGATGGCCATCTCGAGTTGGATGGCGATCTGATCGATGATTTCCTGAGCGGCTTCAGGAAGTTCCTGAGCTGAGACAGCCTCATCCGAGAAGAAACCCGGGAAGAGAAGGTGGAGAAGGTTCTCGCAGAGCGCTGCGACAGCATTCTTGGAGGGAAGATTCGAGCGGTCGACATGGTTGATTCCTCCGCTCTCCCGATAGGAATCGAGAATCGGTTGGAGCAGGTGCGTCCGTGAGTTCATCTGACAGAAATTAGTGCTTTCAAGTAGCTCATGCCAGAAAAAGCCTGATAAGACACCGGTGGGAACTTTTGAGGAGATGATTACGTGGTATTTCTCGAATAGTGTGGCCACTGTTTGACACCACCTCCAGTGGTGGGTATGAGGGAGCGGGCTTCCTGCCTCTCCCTATCTCCCTCAACAAACTATCCATCCTTCACCATGACTCCCGGCTACGACAAAAAACTCTATCTTCTTGCCTTTGATCACCGTGGATCCTTTGAACATGGACTCTTCGGGGCGATTCCTCCTGTTTCCCCCGAAATCAGGAGCAACATCATCGAACTGAAAAATATCATTTTTGATGCCAATCAATGTGCCATCGCCGGCGGTGCCTCGAAGGAGATTTCAGGAATCCTGGTTGATGAAGAGTTCGGCACCGAAGTGGCACGCAGGGCAATCGCCGATGGAGTTCCCTTGGCGATGCCTGTGGAAAAATCCGGGCAGGAAGAGTTTGAATTCCAATACGGGGATGATTTCGGTAGCCATATCGAGGCCTTCAATCCCACATTTGCAAAGGTGCTCGTGCGGTATAACCCCGAAGGTGACGCCGCTTTGAATGATCGTCAGACGGAGCGTCTGGCGACATTGAGCCGCTGGTTGAAAGCCAACGGCCGCAGGCTTCTCTTCGAGCTTCTGGTGCCGGCCACGACTCAGCAGTTGGACCGATTCGAGGGGCATCAGCGGCAGTTTGATGGGGAGCTTCGTCCCCAACTTGTTCTTGAAATCATTCGTCGCATGCAGGCTGCAGGGGTCGAGGCGGATATCTGGAAAATCGAGGGATTGGATTCCTCGGAGGCCTGTGATGCCGTTGCCAAGCAGTCAAGGGCTGGTGGTCGAGACGATGTGAAATGCATTATTCTCGGACGTGGAGCCGATCTTGATCAGGTGCTGACCTGGATCAAACTTGCTGCACCGGTCGAGGGATTTGATGGATTTGCTGTCGGACGTACGCTCTGGCAGGAAGCGCTCAAGGGATTCGTTGCCGGCACATCGTCACGTGAGGCAACCGTCAAGACGATCGCCGATCGTTACCTCTCCTGCATCCGTGCCTACGAGGCGGCCTCTGGGAAATAAGTTCTAACCAAGCGACAGGAATCATTCACAACACACTACCATGATAACTCCGAACGATATCCGCATGATGATCGCCGATGTGGACGGCACCCTGGTTACTCAGGAAAAAGTCCTTACCGAACGCGCCATCGCGGCGGTTCACAAACTCCATGATGCGGGCATTCTCTTTGCTGTCACAAGTGGTCGTCCTCCGCGTGGGATGTCGATGCTGATCGACCCCTTGAAACTGACGACACCGATCTCGGGCTTCAACGGCGGGATTGTTGTCGACCGGGAAATGAATGTCATCGACCAGAAGGTCATCCAGCAGGATCTCGTCAAGCCGATGTTCAAACTTCTCAAGTCCATGTCGTTGGATATCTGGGTTTATCAAGGAGCCAAATGGTTTGTGGGCAATCGCAAGGCCCCTCATGTGGACCGTGAGGCGTGGACCGTGAAGTTCGAACCGATCGTGGTGGATGATATCGAATCAATCACAGAGAACGTGGCGAAAATCGTAGGAGTGAGTGACGATCTGAGTGCGATTCAGGCGGCTACAGAAGCCGCCCATAAGGAATTCGGATCCCATGTCTCCGCCGAGCCTTCCCAACCTTACTATCTCGACATCACCCATCCCGAGGCCAACAAGGGCTCAACCGTGGAGTATCTTGCCGCCAAATACAACATCCCCGCCGCCGCAATCGCGACGATCGGCGATATGCCGACCGATGTCCTGATGTTCGAGCGCTCGGGTGTCGGTATTGCCATGGGCAATGCAAAGCCCGATGTTCAGAAAGCAGCCCGCGATGTCACTCTCTCCAATGAGCAGGAGGGTTTTGCTGTCGCCGTGGAGCGCTTTATTCTCGGCTTGGGCTAAGAATCTGCCCGTTGGTTTGGCTTCGGCTGATTGCTTTACCGGTTCCAAGGAGCCTTGGCCAAAAGCAATCCCATGCCGCACCAGTCGGTGATGCCGGCAAAAACCAAGCCTGCGCCAATAAATGCCGGGAGTCCGAAGAAGGCCTGGTTCACCAGAAATCCGAGGATCACCCCGATCAGCACGAGGCTGCCAGCTCCAATACGGACCTGTCGCTCGATGCTGACGGTGTTGCGACCTGTTCCTTCGACGGGAAGGCCTTCCTTGGTCCAAGCTTCGGTGCCTCCCGTGACAACATGGACATCGAGGTAACCCGCCTTGATCAGATGATCAGCTGCGATGGCAGCACGGCCTCCTTTCTCACAGAGCACGCAGATGGGTAGGTCTTTGGAGAGAGTGCCCGCTGCGATGGTGGCAGGAATCGCATCGAGGGGGATGTTTCGGGCACCGATCGCCCTCCTGGCCGAAAACTCGGAGGGGGTCCTCACATCAAGTAAGATCGCCGCGGAGTTGTCCGTGGTAATCTTGTTGGCCTTGTGGGGAGGGACGGTTGGGATTTCGATACTCATGGTCGGCGCCTAGCGACCAGATGATGCAGTGCGTCGACGAGAGTGTCGATCTCGTCCGTTGTATTGTAAAACGCAAGGGATGGTCTCACCGAACTCTCCAACCCGAAGTGTCGGATCGCTGGCATCGCGCAGTGGTGTCCGGCCCTCACAGCGATGCCCTGTTTGTCGAGGTGTGAGGCGATGGTCTCATTAGGAATCCCGGGGATAACAAAGGAAAGAACGCTTGCCTTTTGGGCAGCAGTTCCGATGGG
Source organism: uncultured Spartobacteria bacterium (assembly GCA_903831635.1). Taxonomy (GTDB): domain Bacteria; phylum Verrucomicrobiota; class Verrucomicrobiia; order Chthoniobacterales; family UBA6821; genus UBA6821. The sequence goes on along the minus strand of CAIKYN010000033.1, from coordinate 2,411 downwards.
GCGGAGACCCGGGACGTTCGCAAGCCTCGGTGTTGCATACTCGAGCAGGGAATGCTCGTAGGCAGCAATGTTGTGGATGCCGACCTTATGCATGTAATCAATGGCTGCACCCAGACCCACGGCGCCCGCGATGTCAGGGGTACCGGCCTCGAATTTCTCAGGGGCGTCTTGGAAGACCGTGCGCTCGAAAGTGACGTCACGGATCATGTGTCCTCCTCCCTGCCATGGAGGCAGCACCTCGAGGAGGTGTGATTTTCCGTAGAGAGCCCCGATGCCCGTGGGGCCAAAAACCTTGTGACCTGAGAAGACGAGGAAATCAGCATCAAGTGCCTGCACGTTGATCGGGATATGAGGTGTCGACTGGGCGCCATCGACCAGCACATGAACCCCATGGGCGTGGGCGATCTGGATAATCTCCTCGACGGGGTTGATGGTTCCTAGCGAGTTGGAGACGTGCGCGACTGAGACCAACTTGGTGCGGGGACCGAGCAGGCGGATGTATTCCTCGAGGATCAATTCACCACGGTCATTGATCGGGATAACCTTGATAACGGCACCGACCTGCTTGGCGAGCATCTGCCACGGGACGATGTTGGCGTGATGCTCCAGTTGGCTGAGAATGATTTCGTCGCCCTCTCCGATGTAACGCCGCCCGAAGGTGTTGGCCACGAGGTTAATCGCCTCAGTGGTTCCCCGTGTGAAGATGATCTCCTTGGAAGAGCGAGCACCGAGAAAGTCGGCAACCTTGTCGCGTGCCTCCTCGAAGGCTTTTGTTGCCCGCACCGAGAGTTCATAGGCTGCTCGGTGGATATTGCTGTTATCGTGCTCGTAGAAGGACGAGGTGGCGTCGATGACAGCCTGCGGTTTCTGTGTCGTTGCAGCGTTGTCGAGAAAGATCAGCGGCTTACCACTGTTCTTCTCCGAGAGGATTGGGAAATCTTTCCGTACGCCCTCCATATCGAAGGGTGCTGCCGGAAGTATGGCGGAGTGCGGAGTGGCAGGCGGAGAATTCCTTGTGGTCTCAGGCGCTGGCTCGTTGATGAAGTAGTAGCTTGGAGTCTCGGTGTAACCGGTGAAGGGGGCATCCTGGGTTCCTGTGCCGGAGGGATGCTCTCCATGGTGTGGGGGATCCAGGCGAAGATTCGGGCGAGGGCCGAGAGGTTCTCCGTAAGGAAGTTCCGGGCGAGAGGGCTCTGTCGTTTGATTCGTCGTGGACGACTCGGTTGAGGTGCTACCGGGTGATAGGGAATGGATCGGCGGGGGATTTAATGCCCCATCTTCAGAATGAGAACGGGATTGAGGATGAAAATCATGGTTTTCAAAGGTCAACTCACTCAGAGATTCTGTTGTTAAGGGCACGGAAGCGTGATCATCCGGTATAAAGGAAAAATCCGGTCTTTCGAAGTTTGAGGGGGCTGCCGGTGATTCTGGTACGTCCGAAAATGAAGTCGGATAGGAGGCCGTGTAGGCAGAGTAATCCACCGGGCCTGAATAGGGGTCCAAGGCTGATGCTAGGGCGCCTTTGGCAAAGCCAGATGGCTGCAAATGCTCGACAGCGTCGGCATTGGGAAGCGACAAGCCAAGATCGGGAGCCGACGGGGGGAGCTTCCGAGAAAGCTGTTCCCGGAAAAGTCCCGCAACGAGATCGCTATGCGCGGTCTCCCCGATCCCGGGGGGCGTGATGCCCCCAGAGATGACGGGAATCGACTCAGACATACTCGTGATAGTGGCTTAGAACAACGCCATCGAGGCTGGCCAGAGCATCCTCTGCCAAGACAGCGAGGGAGAAGTAGCGGGTTACCAGATGAGAGGCGATGGAGTTATCACTCGTCCCACTGTAGCGGACGGAGAGACCTGGCTCGACCTCACCGGCCACGCCGACCTTCTGAAGTCCGACGACACCGCGCTTATCCTCGCCGACACGGAGCAGGAGAATGCGGGTGGTGCCATCCTTATCGATCGGTAGCTTATTTGAAGGAATCAGCGGTACGCCGCGCCAGGTGATGAACGGAGAACCGAAGAGATGAACGACCACGGGAGGAACACCCCGGCGAGTGGCCTCACGTCCGAAGGCGGTGATCGCCTTGGGATGGGCTAGGAAGAAGGCCGGCTTTTTCCAGATCAGGTTCAGCAACTCGTCGAGATCGTCAGGGGTTGGAGGCCCTTTACGGGTTTTGATCCTGTAGGCAGGCGAGACCTTGTTAAGGAGTCCGAAGTCGGCATTGTTGATAATCTCGCTCTCCTCACGCTCCTTCACAGCCTCGACGGTGAGTCGGACCTGCTCGCGGAGTTGGTCGATCTTGTTGCTGTAGAGATCGGTGATGCGGGTGTGGGTGTGGAGAACGGTGGTGATCGCGCTCAGTTCGATCTCCTGGGGATCCTCGGAATAGTCGACGTAGGTCGTTGGGAGT
>CAIKYN010000032.1 GCA_903831635.1 uncultured Spartobacteria bacterium | reverse complement strand
GTATCCAGAGCCGTACGGAAAGCGAGATGTCCTCCGAGGCAGAAGCCGATCGTTCCCACGCCCCCCCATCGATACTCGGGACGATTGAGAAGGGAATCTATCAGAGTCTTGGAATCGGAATCGAAAGCGGAAATCGGTTTCTCGAATTTAAGGAAATTTCCGCGATCAGTCCCCTCCTTGTCATAGCTGAGGACAGTACCGGGAGCCTCGTACTCATGGTAGACCTCTGGAACAAGAACTTCGAATCCCTCACAGGCAAGACGCGCCGCCAATCGGGAAATCGGCCCCGTCATCTGGTAAATTTCAGAATAGAGAATAACGGCAGGCCAGATTCCCTCTTGAGGAATGAAGCGATGGACACGCATCGGGCTTGTCGGGGTTGAGAGATCAATGAAGTCGGGTTCCTTAATGGTCATGCACTTTTATTTGTCTCTTCTTGAGCCCCTGAGTTCCATATTAATTCTTTGGCATGAGCAATCCTTTAGTCAAAGCAGCCATACGCACCAAGTTCGTCCTGACTTCACGAGAAAAAGCCTCACAGATGATCCGCTGCAATGCTGATGCTTATCTGAAAATAGCCGAACAGCTCGGAGTGGAATCGAGCAGCAAACCGGTCACCGTTCCCCCGATGATCGGGGTCGATCCTGAGATGAGAGGCTGGTCGGTCTTCCAGATTATGGAGCACAACGCGATCGTCAATCGAAGCATTACTTCCACCGTAGAGTCTCTAGCCCTTGGAAAGGAACCCTCGGGTGCTTCACTCATTAATCCCAAGATCGACGTGTTACCGAAGGGGCTTTCGGGGCCTGAACAGGTGGAAATCTTCCACCGATCAATCGACGACTATCTGACAATGGTGAAAACCTTGCCTCCGCTCCGAGGCACTGGCGAAACGCCCCACCCTGTTTTCGGATCATTCGATGCTCACAAATGGCATTGCATGTTCGGCTTCCACCTTGGTCTACACCTCAAGCAGGCTGAAAAGGTCGTTTCCCTCATACCTCGCTAGGTACCCTGCATGATGGAGCTTCCCCTCACCCAGTTTTGGTTGCCAGAGATCGAGCCCGGATTCCAGCCAGGTCAGGCCAAGTTCCTCTGGAAGGATGGAATCCTAGAGGTCACAGCTAATCTCAACGATTGCAATGTTCACACTACTGCAACATCACATGGACAACGACTCTGGGAGTATGGGGATGTGGCTGAACTTTTCGTACAGCGAATCGGCGATGAGTCCTACCGTGAATATCAGATCTCACCGAACGGATTCACACTGGCTCTTGCATATCCTGATCTCGGAGGCGTGGCCAGAGTGCGCTCCGGGTCTCACAAAATCGAGGACTTCTTCGCGGAGGCCCCCTTCAAGGCCTTTGCGGAACTGACTGTAACAGGATGGATGGCTCGTTTTTCCATTCCTCTCGAGGGCTCTCCAGGAGAGCGGATCCGAGTCAGTTGCTGCCGTTATGATATGGCAGAAGGTCGGCCTCCCATTATTTCCAGCACGTCACCCCATCCTGTAAGGGATTTTCACCGTCCGCAGGAGTGGCGGGAGTTTGTTCTCGAAGGAACATCCGGCTAATCCTTCGGAGTTCCCTCTTGGAAGAATCCCTTTTTGTTCGGATCAACAGGGATTTTGTCCGCCTGAAACGAATAGGAGGCAGCGAGTTGCTCGAAGGCTGAAAGGGATGCCTCAAAGACCTTTTCGGAACGGCAACTCAAGGTCACGAAATCAATCGTCCGCTTCTCCAGGAAATAGGCCGTCGCCTCCATATCACCGGTCTTGGATCCACTGAATCGGTAGATCATCCCCTCCTTCCCATCGTCGCTCTTGATGGTCTTGAGGAATTTGGCGTTGTAGTCTGGACTGCCCTGGGCCCGCAGGGTATCGACCGCAGCCTGTACTGCCCCCTCGATGGTCGAGACAGCTTTCGTTCTCGGACGGGCTCGTGCATATGCCACAGTTGGACTCTCGGACCAGCTGCCACCTTGCGGATAGAAAACTGCGGGAAGGCCCTGATCCACCCCACTGGCTGCATCGATCACCCAACCCGAGGGGGCCTTGAGCGTGAAGGCATAACCGGGGCCACGTACCATGCCATATCCGTTTTCGACAGTCTGAGCATCGACTGCTTGAATGCAGCACAAGGCTGGAAGAAGAATAAGGGAGATCAGGAGCGTTGTTTTCAATTCACTCATCGTCTCTGCCAAAATCCTCCAAATCCCCATCCCTTCAAGAAGATTCGATGAACCGCCGCCGCCCCTTCCGGAAGAAGCCGGACAATGAACCTGTCCCCGGCGGTCCGGACGATGCCCTGAGCGGTCAGGTGGAACGCGTGACCTTCCACAACGAAGAGACCGGATTCTGCATCCTTAAGGTCAAGGTCCAGGGGCGCAAGGAACCGGTGGCCGTTCTCGGTTCCCTCCCCTCTGTGGCTCCCGGGGAATGGATCACCGCCCAGGGAACCTGGGAGAAAGACCGCGACCATGGTATCCAGCTGAAGGCTCATCATCTCAAGACCCAGCCTCCAACCTCTCTGGAAGGAATCGAGAAATACCTCGGAAGCGGAATGATCAAGGGAATCGGGCCCGTCTATGCCACGAAGCTCGTGAAAAAGTTCGGGGAGAAGGTCTTCGACATCATCGAGAACCAGTCTAAGCGTCTTCAGGAGGTGGAGGGTATCGGCACAGAGAGACGCCAACGTATCAAGGAAGCCTGGGCTGAACAAAAGGTGGTACGCAATATCATGCTCTTTCTCCATGCCCATGGACTGGGAACAAACCGTGCCGTTCGGATCTACAAATCCTACGGCGAGGAGGCGGTCGAGATGATCAGGGCCGATCCCTACCGATTGGCTCGAGACATTCACGGGATCGGTTTCCACTCCGCGGATAGCGTTGCGGAGAAACTTGGCCTGGAGGCAGACTCACTACTCCGTGCTCGGGCTGCGCTGGAGCATCTGCTCGATCAGGCGACGACCGAAGGTCACTGTGCTCTACCTCGTCGAGACCTCCTCGAGGGGGCGACACGTCTCTTGGAAGTTGATGAGGTGATCGTTGCTCAGGCATTTGAGCGGCATCTCAAGGATGAAAAGATCCTTTCCGAAAGGATCGAAGGGGAGGAGATGATCTTCATGCCCCTCCTCCGCGACGCGGAGGAACGGATCGCTCGACAACTTAAGCGCCTCGCCGAAGCAAAAGAGCCTGAGCCCCCGATCGATGCGGAAAAAGCGATTCCCTGGGTCGAGGGAAAAACGGGACGAAAACTCTCCCCCAGCCAGCATGACGCTCTCAAAGTAGCCTTGCGCAGCCGTGCGGTCGTCATCACCGGAGGACCAGGTGTCGGCAAGACCACACTAGTCCAGTCGCTCCTAAAGATTCTCACAGCCAAGAAATTGAAGTGCATCCTTGCTGCGCCTACGGGGCGTGCGGCCCAACGAATGGCTGAAGCCACGGGCCTAGAGGCCTCGACGCTTCACCGTTTGCTCGAGTTTCAACCGGCACGCGGTGGCTTCCAGCGCAATGCATCCAATCCCCTGGAAGGTGATGTGGTTGTCGTCGACGAGGTATCCATGGTCGACGTCCCACTCATGAGCAGACTCCTTGATGCCCTACCCCGCAAAGCTCGACTGATTCTGGTAGGAGATGCCGATCAGCTCCCCAGTGTCGGACCGGGATTGGTTCTCGGGGACATTATCCGCAGTGGAATGATTCCAGTGGTTCATCTAAAGGAGATCTTCCGTCAGGCCGGAGATAGCCGGATCATTAGTGGAGCCCATGCCATTAACCGTGGCGAAATTCCCGACATCATCGAGGCACCGAAAGATTCCGACTTTGTCTTCATTGACCGCGAGGATCCCGAGGAATGCGCTGCGACCTTGGTCTCAATGGTTCGTGACCGATTGCCGAAACATCTGGGAGTCGACCCGATTGAGGGAATTCAGATTCTTAGTCCCATGCATCGTGGAAGCCTCGGCATCAAGGAACTCAATCTGAGACTGCAATCAACTCTAAACCCTCGCAGCGAATACCGGGATGAGTATCAGGCCTACGGGAATCTCTTCCGTGTCGGAGACAAGGTCATCCAGACCTCCAATAACTATGATAAGGAGGTCTTCAACGGAGATATCGGACGCATCCGCTCTATGGACGGGGAGGAAAAACAGGTTGTTGTCCGCTTTGGAAAGCGGGAGGTGACCTACGAGTTCAATGAACTGGATGAACTGGAGCTGGCCTATGCCATCACGATCCACAAGAGCCAGGGCTCGGAGTTTCCCGTGGTCGTGATTCCCCTAGCCATGCAGCAGTACCTTCTGCTTCAGAGGAATCTTCTCTACACAGGAGTAACCAGAGGAAAGCGGATGGTCGTGCTCGTCGGTCAGAAGAAGGCACTCGGCATGGCCGTCAGAAACGAATCAACCCGCCATCGTCATGGCGGACTTTTGCAAAGACTGAAGGGAGACGGCTAAGGGGCAAGGGATTAAAAAGTCAGGATCATGGGGAGGCCTCCCTCCCCATTCCCTATTACCAATTACCAATCCCCAAAACTACGCAGCCTGGGCCAGATAATGCTCCGGAGTGACACGCTCACGCTTCGCGAGTGCCTTCCTCATCTTGCTCAGAGCAATGTTCTGGAGTTGGCGGATGCGTTCACGGGTCACCCCGAATTTCACACCTACTTCCTCCAGAGTGATCGGTTCATTCCCATCGAGTCCGAACCTGGCACCGATGATTTTTCGCTCACGT
>CAIKYN010000031.1 GCA_903831635.1 uncultured Spartobacteria bacterium | reverse complement strand
GATGCACGGGCATCTAGGATCATCTGGAAAACCTCAAAATGGAAATAGTATGGCAGAACGGAATTGAGAACCTCATCAGCGTCCGGTTCGAACAAATACTGCGCTCCCGTTGCCTCGTTAGAAGAATGGTCAGAACCAGTCGGGGAAACACCAGCAGCCTTCTCATCAGTAATGGGGAGGAGGGTAACAAGAAGCGGCTTCTGAACCAACGTATTCACAAACTTTGGATAGAGCACATCGACACGATCGACCTCGCCGGAAAGAAACTTCTCAAGGCAGAATTTGGAGATTGCCTTGGTCTGAAGGAAGGAGGGGTTATCCGGCAGCGCAAAGTCTGCAATCATGTTGCGACCAGTCCTTGCCAGGAAAGAGGCTCCCTTTTTACCAGAGGCAACGAAGAGAGTGTTTTCTTGATCAAGCTGGGCAGCCTCACGGAGAACGTTGGTGTTAAGAGCACCGCAGAGTCCCTTGTCGGAAGTGACAAGCAGTACCAGTGTCTTCTTAATCGGACGAACTTCCAGCAACGGATGAGAATCCGCACTGACCATGTCGCGTAGGGAAACAAGAACCCTATTGAGAACTTGGGAATATGGATGACCGGCGAGTGCAGCCTGCTGAGCCTTGCGCATCTTGGATGCGGCGACCATCTGCATTGCCTTCGTGATCTGGGCAGTGTTCTTGACCGACTTGATGCGTCGGCGGATGTCGCGGGTATTAGCCATGAGCTACTCGTGTGCGTTGTACTGGCGAAGTGTCAGTGGGACTTAACGGAAGATGACCTTGAACTCATCGACGGACGAGGTCAGCTCCTTCTCGATCTCCGCGTCAATGGCTCCCTTCTTGTGGATGAGCGTAAGCACGGAATCCTTTCGGGTCTGCATGAACTCGGAGAGCTGGTTCTGGAAGTCCTTCACACGCTCCACGGGGATGGCATCGAAGTATCCCTTCTGCATTGCCCAGAGGATGGCAACCTGAAGCTCCACGGAAATCGGGTTGTACTGATGCTGTTTGAAAAGCTCCACGATACGGCCACCACGGTCGAGTTGAGACTTGGTGCGGGCATCAAGATCACTGCCGAACTGTGCGAAAGCGGCAAGCTCGCGGAACTGTGCAAGGTCACCCTTGAGCTTTCCGGCCACCTGCTTTGTCGCCTTGATCTGCGCAGCCGAACCGACACGGGAAACGGAAAGACCCACCGAAATAGCAGGACGGATACCCTGATAGAAGAGATCGGTCTCAAGGTAGATCTGACCATCCGTGATCGAAATAACGTTTGTAGGAATGTAAGCGGAGACGTCTCCGGCCTGGGTCTCGATGATCGGAAGTGCCGTGAGCGACCCATTGCCTGCCTTTTCACTAAGACGAGCGGAACGCTCGAGAAGGCGGCTATGGAGGTAGAACACATCACCAGGATAAGCCTCACGACCCGAGGGGCGCTTGAGAAGAAGGGAGATCTGGCGATAGGCAACCGCATGCTTGGAGAGATCGTCAAAAACAATCAGTGCATCCATGCCATTGTCCATGAACCACTCACCCATTGCCGCACCGGAGAAGGGAGCAAGGTACTGGTTCGTGGCGCTGTCGGATGCGGGAGCCGAGACGATGATCGTGTACTTCAAAGCATCGTGTGAAGAGAGAGTGTCAACAACGCGGGCGATGTTGGCATTCTTCTGTCCAACACCGACGTAGATGCTGTAAACAGGACGGAAGGAGGGATCCCCCGACGCCTCGCCGGCGCGGTTGATGTTGGCCTGGTTAATGATCGTGTCGATCGCAATGGTGGTCTTTCCGGTTGCGCGATCACCAATGATAAGCTCACGCTGACCACGACCGATAGGAATCATCGCATCGACGGACATGATTCCGGTACTGAGAGGCTGGCTGACACTCTGACGCTTGATGATGCCAGGAGCGATCTTCTCGACGGGATAGAAGGACTTGGACTGTATAGGTCCCTTTCCGTCGATTGGCTGGCCGAGTGAGTCGACCACGCGACCGAGAAGCTCTTTGCCAACCGGCACCTCAAGAAGTCGACCCGTGGTCTTCACCTCATCTCCCTCGGAGATCGAGGTGTAATCACCGAGAACAATCGCACCAACCTCAGTCTCTTCAAGGTTCAGGGCGAGACCATAGATCCCACCCGGGAACTCGAGCATCTCGTTGAGCATGACTCCACCGAGTCCCTCAATGCGCGCGACACCGTCACCGATCTCGCGGACGGTTCCGACATTGGATTTGGCGGCGGTCGCGTTGGAAAGACCGCTGATCTTTGCTTCAAGTTCTTGCAGGAGGTTGCTCATGGTTTGTGGGTGTTAAAGGTGGGTGGTGAAAATGGTAAAAGAGTTTGAAATGCGATTAGGAGCTCAGGGCTGCGAGTCGGGACTGCACGGAGGCATCCCAGACTTCACTTCCAAGACGGATACGCGCACCGCCGATCAGCGAAGGGTCAACCTTCACTTCGACTGTGACAGCTCCACCATCACGTGTCTGGAGGGACTTGAATATCGAATCGCGGGTTCCTTCATCGAGGGTGGCGGCACTTTCGATCACAGCATGATGTTTGGCTGTCTCGAGTCGGATCAGGCGGGTGAACTCCCTCAAGATCTGAACGTGGTGACGAGGGGCCGCCTTCACCACGAGATCGGCGATGGAGAGCGCCTTGGCGCTATCGGGGCGACCAGAGGCATCGAGTGAGAACTCAAAGAGTTCCCTTGCCTGGCGCTTGGCTTCCTTGGGGATCTGCATCGTGATTCGTGATTAAGTAGTAGGGAGTTTCCGGAAAATCGTTAGGAACGCTTAAGCAGCAAGCTCCTTGGAGGCTTCCTCGCTGAGGCGCTTCTGGTCATCGGGAGAGAGGACCTTACCGGCGACCTGGGCGGTGGTCTTGACGACAAGAGAAACCATCTCGCGTTTCACCTCATCAACCATGCGGTTGCGCTCGGAAGTGATCTCGTGACGGGCACGCTCCACAATGGCGGCTGATTCCTTCACGGCTTTTTCCATTTCGCGCTGGGAGAAGGCTTCATTGTTCTTGCGCGACTCATCGATCATCACCTGGGCATCATCGTTCGCCTTGCGGAGAATCTCCTGATACCGAAGTTCAGCTTCAGCGAGTTGCTTCTTAATCTTCTCGGCATTGAGCTGAGACTCTTCGATACGCTTGCGACGCTCTTCCAAAACCTTCAACAAGGGACCGAAGGCAAAGCGGTTGAGAACAAAGTAAACGATGAGGAAAAGAACCAACTGGGCAATGAAATGCGGCCAATCAACTCCGAATTGTTTTAGAATATCCATCTTCAGTCAGATTCTCCCGATAATGTGTGGTGGTTTGTAGAAAAAAAGAGGGGTCGGGTGGCACCCCATTTGCGGAGCGCCACCCGGGAAGGATTACTTGCCCTGGAATGCGAAGATCAGACCGAAGATCGCGATGGCCTCGGCCAGAGCGATGGTCAGAATGCCGATCATGAGCACCTTGGGGAGGGTGGAGGGATTGCGACCGATCGCCTCAACCATGCGGGCTCCGATCAGACCGATGCCGATTGCAGATCCTGCACCGGCAACGCCGAGGGTGAAGCTACCAGTGATGGTGTTGGCTGAAGTGAGAGCCTCAGCAAGGATATTGATAAGCAT
>CAIKYN010000030.1 GCA_903831635.1 uncultured Spartobacteria bacterium | reverse complement strand
GATCTAACCAATCTGGCCGACATGCTCCTTGCTAATCCTAATCTCGGCAAGGCGCTCGGCGCCGAGGGACTGCTTATCCTAGAGTGCGAGCGGAGACAGCCTCTCCCCTCCCTTGCGTCACCGATCCCTTGGGAGATCCTCTCTGACCGGAGTTACGGCGAGTCCCGCATCCTGATCCTTCGCCAATCCTCATGAGAAGGATCACTCTCTTTCTCTACAATCTACTTTTCCTTCCGATCCTGCTGATCCTCTTGCCGGGATATCTCCTCCGCATCCGGAAACGGGGCGGATATGGAAACAAGGCACTCCAGCGCTTCGGCATCTTCGATCAGGAGACTGCTCTCCGGATTGGCCAAAACAGAATCTGGATCCATGCAGTCAGCGTTGGAGAAGTCGGCGTCGCACTGAAATTTGCCACCGAGTTTCACGCACGCAATCCCCAGTCAAGATTCCTCATCAGCACCACGACCTCCACGGGGCTCGCAATTCTCGAGAGATCTGCTTCCCAGTGGCTGGAGCCGATCGCCAATCCGATCGATCTTCCCGTCATCACCTCCCGGCTGATCCGTCGCCTTCATCCCTCGGCACTCCTCATGGTGGAGGCCGACCTCTGGCCCAACCGCATCGCAGCCTGCAAAGAGCTTGGCATTCCCACCGCACTCCTGAACGCCCGCCTCTCACCACGATCCGAGAAACGATTCCGCCGTGCCCGTGCCTTCACGGCTCCCTTTTTCAACCAACTCGACCTAATCACCTTGACTGATCCCTCGGATGAGATCCGATGGATCTCGCTTGGGGTGCAGCAGGAACTACTCCACCTCACAGGCAACATCAAACACGACTCCAAGAACGGACCGAACATCTCCCGAAACAATGACCTCATCTTTCTGGCCGCAAGTACCCATGAGGGAGAGGAGAACGAAGTCGCGGCGGCATGGCTGACGTTGAAAAAAGAATTTCCAAACCTTCGTCTGGTCATCACTCCCCGTCATGTGGAAAGGCGGGAAGAAATTCGCCGCACGCTGAAGATTCTTGGAATTCACTGCCATCTCAGGTCCGAAGGGGCAGCGCTTTCCGAAGAGCCGCTCCTACTCGACACCACCGGAGAACTCAGTGCTTGGTATTCCAAAGCCACGATCGTCTTTGTCGGCAAGAGCCTCCCCTGTTCCGTCAATCGAGGCGGACAGAACATGATCGAGCCTCTGCAGGCTGGTGCTCCGGTGCTGATCGGCCCTCATACCGCAAACTTCGAACCCCTCGCCTCACAACTCTGCGAAGCGGGCGCCGCAATTCGGACGAAAAACTGCGACGAGATTGTGACCGTCACTTGCCCCCTCTTAGCTCATGAGACTCAAAGAGCCTCCATGGTAGCCTCGGCATGGCAAGTACTCCAACCCCACCAAGGTGCTACGGTTAGAAACTGTGCCTTGGTTGAAGGATTGATGAATGGATCCAGACTTCATCATTCCTAATTCATTCTTCTGACTTTCCCTCTACTCCTCGCTTCCTTTCCAGAAGAGGCGTGCGGCTCGGGACCAATCGCGCTCCGCAACCCTGGCACGCGAGGCTAGGCCCATTCGCTTGCGGAGCTCTTCATCCTCAACCAACTGCCTGACGGCGGAGGTAAGAGCATCGAGGTCGAGTCCCTTCGTGACCCTTCCGTCGACTCCCTCTTCGACCAGATCCTTCGGACCTCCGATATCCGAGACGATGACCGGGAGTCCGCTAGCCTGAGCTTCGATGACCACATTGCCGAAGGTGTCGGTCGTGCTGGGGAAGACAAAGAAATCGGCCGAGGCATAGGCGCTGGCCAACTCCTCTTTGTGAAGGCTTCCCGTGTAGATTCCCTCGGGTAGCAACTCCTTCATCATGGCGGCATAAGGACCATCGCCGACGATCAAAGGCCTGACCTTCACTCCTGCAGCCAGCAGACGACGGCAGGCGGCGGCAAAGAGATCGAGATTCTTTTCACGTGAGACTCGACCCACGTAGAGCGCTCCCACTTCCCCATCACGCAATCCGCGCTTCTTCCAGAAATCCGGCTTCCTCTTCTCGGGATGGAAGAGCCCTGTATCGAGACCACGTGGGAGAATCTTGAGTTTCTCGGGGGCGATTCCACGATCGATCCAGCACTGACGGTAATGGTCGGAGTTCACATAGACGGTATCGAGCTGTGAGTAGAACCAGTGCATGTAGTTCCAAGTCAGCGACTCCATAAGCCCGTCCTCGGTGAGAATGCGGACATACTCGGGAAAGTCGGTGTGATAAATGCCGGCTGTGGGCAGACCAAGCACCCTCGCCGCAGCAAGGGCCGCCAATCCCACGGGACCGGGAGTGCTGATGATCACCTCGGTGAAATTTCCGGTCTGCAGATGATCGATGATCTGAAGCAAGGGAGGGAAGCTCAGCTTTTGCAGTTCGTATTCCGGCAACGCAAACTCTCCGATCGGAGGGAAATTCTTGAGCGGGATGCCGGGGACATCGACCTCGTGGCGGGAGACCATCACCTCGACCCCCTTGCCATTGGCGGCGATTGAGGCGCTCATTTTCTGGATTGTCGTGGAGACGCCGTTCACGTCGTCAAGCGTGTCCGTAAACCAGGCTCGGCGATTATTCGTCAACTCCGGAGCGATTGTTTCCCTCATCGCCAGAGATGCTTCCCTAAGGCGCTGACGCGGAGGGGTGCGGAATGCGTAAAGATAAGGACTAAGCAGAGCCACCAGCGGAATGACCGGCCCAATCATCTGGATGCTCTCGAGGAAGCGTCCGTCGAGCAACTGCTCGAGGAACTGCATGGTGAGCCGGTAGGCAAGACGGCTCGCCATCATGTTCGCCATGAGGAAGGCCCTGCGGCTCGTATCCTCGACACCCTCGAGTTCCTTGTTCAGCTCTTCCCTCATTGCCGGCTCGTTCAAAGCGCCGGAAAGCTCCTTCCAGAGCGAGCGTGGACCTGGATTGGCAAGCTCGAAGATCTTCCCACTGGCGATCCCTTGGGCAAGAAAGGCCAATTTCTCACCCGGAGAGAAGACCGTCGGATCCTTCCCCTCCATGAAGCGGTCAAAGGCTTTCTCGACAAGACGGATCGTTGGAGATGCTGCGTGCCCCTCCAGACGCTTCTTGGCGTAGGAAAACGCAACCTGATAGGAGTCGAGCGAAGCACGGAGAGGGTTGCCCGAGTCGCCGCGCGGTTCACAACGCCCCTCCCTGATATGGCGAAGGAGATCGAGAGAATCGCGGGCTTCCGGGGTCTCCGTGTAGGTCTTGCCTGGAATTGTCCCGCCATGATCGTCCGATCCACCAACCCAGACCTTACGCCAAGCCTCCTCGTGCGTCGGTTGCAGACCTGTCATCACTGTGAACCGCTCGATATCGGAGGAGTTCAGGCTGAACAGATACCGCGTCACACCACCAAGAAAGGCACCGTCACTGCCATTGATGCCCTCGAAATTCCTAAAGAGCAACGCCAGCTTCATCAAATGGACTGGTCTCAACTTGTGAGAAAGTCCATGGAGGCATTGGGCCACACCATGCGCGAGGTCATTCTGAACGAGGTACTGTTGGAGTTCGTAGATATTCGCCTTGAGAGCCTGGATCTCCACATGCTGGCTCTCCGTGATTCCCCAGACCAGAATCGAGACACGGCAACCATCCTCCGGGAAGAGGGCCGTCACCGATTCGCTGATGAAGACCCCGGGCAGGTGCGCTACTTCCAGACATCCCTCGATCGAGTCATCATCGGTGAAGGTGAAGAAGTCCATGCCCGCAAGGCGTAGTTTCTCCAGCAGGAGATTCGGATCGGAAACACTCGCCGGAACGTTCAATCGGCGCAGCAGCCACTCCGGGGAGCGGAGACTGTAACGGGTATGGAGATGAAGATCGATGCGTGCCATGGAATGCTTAGCCGCTTTAATGCCCGCTCAGACGCCATTGGTCGAGCCATCTTCCATAAGTCGTTACCTGGCGAGTCGCCACTGCCTTACGAATACAGGAGAGAGCATGGTCACGGATCGACGGATGATCCCAATCGGGGGGATGAAGCCCGATCCTTAGCAAGGGGCTTTCATTCAAGGCGTAAAAAAGAGCCTCATTCCAGAGAAGACTGACTGCGCGTCGCCATGGAGCCCTCACACTATAGACCATGCTTCGGGCAGGAAATGAGCCGCAATTCTTACAATCAATCACCTCCCCGATCCGGGTCGTGTAGTCGAATCCCGCATCCCTGACCGCCATCTCGGCTTGCTCCCCAAGCAACCATGCAGGGGCAATGAATCCCCTGGGAGTGATGCCACATGCCGCTAGAGCAGCGTTGCCCTGAAGGAGTAGCGACGAAGCCTCCTCCCGAGACAGATCATAGAACTCCCCCTCGCCGGCCGTGTAAGAGCGGGTGATCATCCGTGTCGCCACGCCCTCATCCTGCTTCGTTGGCCGGATATGATAAAATCCATGTAGTACCGCCTCATGCCCTTGGCCTCGTTGGCCTCTTCCCTCTCCAGTGGCTTCACGAAGCCACTCTCCGAAATCTGGATCAGCATCGATTCTTCCCTTATGATGATGGTCTGGAATCACCAGCAAGGAAGTCTCAGGGACCCCCGCAGCCTTGAGATCCTGAATCATCGCGACAACCCGCGTCTTCGTGACAGTTGACACATCGTGAATCGAGACCACCAGAGAGGGAGCCAAGACATTTCCACCTCCTGAAGAAGACTTTGAGGCATGGACTAGGGATGGTGCAGTTTGCATTGGCCGCTGGGTGTGTTATCTGATGTAGTCAAGAGCTTCACGCAATGCCAGACGAGACACCCGATTCACCAAACAGCAACTCCTCCAAGCCGAAGCGCCCCCCCGGCGCTCCCGAACCTCAGTTCAACTGGCGCGGCCTGCTTCTCTTTGCCATTGCATTCGCTCTCATCGGGGGTGCATTCCTGTTTCGCGGATCCAGCATGGTTGCCACGGATGAGATCACCCTGCCGAAATTCGAAAGTCTCCTGAAGGAGGGAAAGATCATCTCCACCCAGGACAAGCCGATGGCCCTGGTGATCGAGGAGGGACGCAATACCCAATACCTCTCCGGTTACTATCGTAAGAAAGCTGTTCCTCCCGCCACCGAAGAGATTCCCACCCCCTTCAAAACCTCTGTCTACATGCCTTTCAATGGCACGACCCTGGAGAAGGAACTCGCTGCCGCTGGCATCACCCCTGATGTCCGTCCCGAGTCGAACATGGTGGCCTCGACCATCCTGAATATCCTGCCGATCGCACTCTTCCTCGTCGTCCTTTACTTCTTCTTCCGCTCTCAGATCAAGATGGCGGGGCGGGGCGCCATGAACTTCGGCAAGAGTAAGGCCAAGATGCTTGCCAAGGAAAAGAACAAGATCACCTTCAAGGATGTCGCCGGCGTCGAAGAGGCTAAGGACGAAGTTCAGGAACTCGTCGAGTTCCTTAAAGACCCGAAGAAATTCCAGAAACTCGGCGGGCGCATCCCCAAGGGTGTCCTCATGATCGGCTCCCCGGGAACGGGCAAGACGCTGCTGGCACGTGCCATTGCAGGTGAGGCCGATGTCCCTTTCTTCAATATCAGCGGCTCTGACTTTGTGGAAATGTTCGTTGGTGTCGGTGCTTCGCGCGTCCGCGACATGTTCGAGCAGGGTCGAAAAAACGCCCCTTGCCTGATCTTCATTGATGAGATCGACGCTGTTGGCCGTCATCGTGGACATGGAGTCGGCGGCGGACATGACGAGCGCGAGCAGACGCTTAACCAGCTTCTGGTCGAGATGGATGGATTTGATGCTCAGGATGGTGTCATCATCATCGCTGCAACGAACCGCCCCGACGTCCTCGATCCAGCCCTCCTGCGCCCAGGTCGTTTCGACCGTCAGGTGACCGTCAGCCTCCCCGATGTGAAGGGTCGCGAAGAGATCCTCCGCGTCCACGCCAAGAAGGTGAAGCTCTCCGAATCAGTCGACCTGAGCCTGATTGCTCGCGGCACACCGGGTTACTCCGGCGCGGAACTTGCGAATGTCCTTAATGAGGCCGCCCTGATGGCCGCCCGTAAGGGACAGGTGGCGATCGAACAATCCGACCTTGAGGAAGCACGTGATAAGGTCCGCTGGGGCAAGGAACGCCGCAGCATGGCGATGAGTGAGAAGGAAAAAACCTCCACCGCATGGCATGAGGCCGGCCACGCACTCCTTAACGTTGTGGTCGACCACAACCACCCGCTTCATAAGGTCACCATCATCCCCAGAGGTCAATACCTCGGCGCCACAATGTACCTTCCCGAGGGCGACAAATACGCCACGCAGCGCAAGGAGGCTCTCGCCATGCTCATCATGACCATGGGCGGACGCATCGCGGAGGAGATGTTCACCGGGGATGTCTCCAATGGAGCCTCCGGCGATATCGCCCAGGCCACCAAGCTCGCACGCCGAATGGTCTGCGAGTGGGGAATGAGCAGTCTCGGAATGATCCGCTTCAGTGATGAAAACGAAATGGTCTTCATGGGGCGCGACGCCGGTCGCTCTCGCGAATACAGTGAATCGACCGCCCAGCAGATCGATAGCGAGGTCAAGCGCCTCATTGACGATGCCTATCGGCAAGCCACCGAGATCCTTGAAGCCCAGAAAGAGAAGGTAAAACTGATCGCCCATGCCCTCTTGGAATTCGAAACCCTCGAGGGCTTGCAGGTTGAGGATCTGATTAATCTCGGCTACATGCGCAATCCCCCAGTGATTGCTCAAAAACCTCCACCGCTCCCGCCTCCACCATCCAATACCCCTTCCGCAGAAGTGAGCAAACCAACTGAGCCGGACTACCCCACAGGTGGCCTTGCGGCTCCGGTTCCAGCTTGAAATCACTTCTTCCGCAGAGCAGGATCTGTCGAATGAAACGCCATCTTCCACTTCTGTCGCTCGTAGGCCTTATCGGCACTGCCGTTTCTGCGTCAGCTCACCCCGCCCAGTTCCACGCGGTGGATATGGGCGGAGCAGCTCAAGCTGGCTTCCTGCATCCTCTAAGCGGACTTGACCATCTTCTTGTCATGGTTGCCGTTGGCCTCTGGGCCGTTCAGATCGGCGGTCGTGCCCTTTGGATTCTTCCCTGCTCCTTTGTTGGGTCCATGATGCTTGGTGGAACGATTGGACTCTGTGGTGTTCATCAACCTTTTGTTGAGCATGGCATCCTCGCTTCGATCGTCCTTCTTGGAGTGGCCCTCGGGATAGCATGGCGCCCCTCCAAGCTTGTGGCTGCACTTAGCGTCGGAGCTGCAGGCCTCTGCCATGGTTATGCTCATGGATCGGAGATGCCATTAGGTGCTCTCCCCATGATGTTCTTTGTCGGCATGGTGGTTGCAACCTCACTTCTTCATGCTTTCGGTGTAGGCGGAGGATTACTCCTGAACAAGAATCCAAAAATCGCTGTGGCCGTACGCTTAGTGGGACTCTTTCTCATCGCCTTCGCGCTCTACGACTTCTGTTTCCCTGTTTAATTCCCGAAGTAACTCGGAGCAAATCAGGCTCGCCCAGCTCATTCCTGGACTAAAGGACCTTAACGGACTTTCCCTTTCGGGGAGGTATCCGTAGAGTGATCACTCACTCATGAAGGGAAATCCACTGCTCCGATTTGCCGTCGTACTGCTCGTACTCGCGGCGGTTCTCTGGCCGGTTTGTCGACTCACGCTGCACGGGAATTCATCCCAGGCACAGGAAGTGCTCACCAGCGCGACAGCAACCAACTCCTCTGCGGCCACCACCTCCTCCACCCCTTCCCCCATCTCCTCTAACATGGGCTCGGCTCAACGACCGACACTGAGAGCTACCTTGCTGCTCCATGCTGCCCCTTCTCCACAGCATTGCATAATATCTCAGGCCGGAAGAAAACTTCTTACCGAGAAAGACCAGATCTCTCCCGGAGAATACCGTTCCGCTGTTGAGATCACCAAAGGGGAGGATCTCCTAATCACAGCCGATTGGGGCGACGAAGAACCTCATGCCCTGCGAGTCGAAGTGCTGGTTCACGGCTATCAGGCATCTCTCGAGAAGAGCTTCTGGGGCCAGAAATCCGTGGAGGATACCCTTCCGATTCCCGAGTCCTTTCTCCCATGAGTGACACTCTCCAAGATCGGCAGCAGATGCTATGCATCGAGGACCTGACGGTCAGTTATCACCGGGTTCCTG